>NZ_JBIWAL010000020.1:0-94366 GCF_044760045.1 Pseudomonas sp. NPDC098747
CTGCATCGAACCGCTGGCCATGGATGAAGGCGAGATCTTCAACATGTACCACGAGATCCCATCGGTCGCGAAAAAAGCCACCTGGGGCCTGAAATACACCCGCTCGATCTCCGATCCGAAGTTCGAAACCGGCACCGTCGAAACCGACAAAGAGTTGCTGCGCAACCTGATCGCCTATTACTGCGTTCTGGAAGGCATCTTCTTCTACTGCGGCTTCACCCAGATCCTCTCCATGGGCCGCCGCAACAAAATGACCGGCGTCGCCGAGCAGTTCCAATACATCCTGCGCGACGAATCCATGCACCTGAACTTCGGCATCGACGTGATCAACCAGATCAAAATCGAAAACCCACACTTGTGGGATGCTGAGATGAAGGAAGAAGCGACCCAAATGATTCTGCAGGGTACGCAGCTGGAGATCGAATACGCTCGCGACACCATGCCTCGCG
Organism: Pseudomonas sp. NPDC098747; assembly: GCF_044760045.1. Lineage (NCBI taxonomy): Bacteria > Pseudomonadati > Pseudomonadota > Gammaproteobacteria > Pseudomonadales > Pseudomonadaceae > Pseudomonas > Pseudomonas sp. NPDC098747. The sequence continues at coordinate 450 of NZ_JBIWAL010000020.1, forward strand.
GCGTACTGGGCATGAACGCGGCGATGATGGAGGACTACCTGAAGTTCATCGCTAACCGTCGTTTGAGCCAGATTGGTTTGAAGGAAGAGTATCCAGGGACGACTAACCCGTTCCCTTGGATGAGCGAGATTATGGACTTGAAGAAAGAGAAGAATTTCTTTGAGACTCGTGTGATCGAATACCAAACTGGTGGTGCGCTTAGCTGGGATTGATTTCTCATCAAACTGCCACTGAGTGAATTACTCAAAACGGAAAAGCCTCGCATTGCGGGGCTTTTCTACGTTGGAAGATATCCAGGTCAGCTCAAGCGGTTAAGTCACAAGTTAAAACGTGAACCTTTCCGTATTTTCTGGCGATGTCTATAATGAAAAATATTCAATAAACATAATAACTTAACACACTGATTTAAAAGGACTTACCGTGTTCGACAAGGCTATTACTTACAGAGAACCTCGATGCAAGCGGTAGATATTTTTTCAGGCGCTGGCGGCATGTCGGTAGGTGCATGCCAAGCAGGTGTAGATGTCAGATACGCAGTCGAATATGACATTCATGCTGCATCCACCTATAAAAACAATCATCCCGATACGATAATGCTCAATGAAGATATAAAGAAAATATCTATACGGGACATGCCGAATCTACTCCCAAATGTGCCAATAGTTTTGTTTGGAGGCCCCCCCTGCCAAGGTTTCTCCACATCGAACCAAAAAACTAGAAACATCACCAATGAAAAAAACTGGTTATTCCTCGAGTATCTTAGAATTGCAGAAGAACTCACACCAGAATGGATTGTTTTTGAAAATGTAAAGGGACTGAAAGAAACTGAGGGAGGTATGTTTTTGAGAGACATTCAAAAATCTTTCGAAGACATTGGGTATACGGTATCTACTTTCACCCTGAACGCAGCAGATTATGGTGTACCACAACGAAGAGAACGTCTATTCGTAATCGGTTCAAAATCTAGAATTCAAGTATTACCGCCAAAAAAAACTGTGCGCAAACTAATCACAGTAGATCAAGCTCTGCATGACTTACCAAATCTTGAAAACGGAGCAGCGGTAGACGCACTACCATATAGATCCAAGCCAAATTCTGCATTTGCAAAAGCCATGCGAATGAACAGGTTAGATTGCACTGGCCATCTTGTAACAAGAAACTCGCCACTAATTGTAGAACGGTATATGCATGTTCCTCAGGGAGGAAACTGGGAAAACATTCCTGAAAATCTGATGTTGAACTACGCTGACCGAAGCAGATGCCACACGGGAATTTATCACCGCCTATCGCACGACAAACCATCAATTGTCGTAGGAAACTTCAGAAAAAATATGCTGATACATCCATGGCAAAACAGAGGGCTTTCAGTGAGGGAAGCGGCACGTTTACAATCTTTCCCCGATGAATATTGTTTCTCAGGATCAATTGGGTTCCAACAACAACAAGTAGGCAACGCAGTACCACCCTTACTAGCAAAAGCAGTATTTGAAAGTATCTTAAATTGCATTTGAGAAATGGAAGTCAACATGTGGGAAGATTCGAAGATTGAGCAAGAGTTAGAACAAAAAATGAACAAACGCGGAAGCAATGGCAAAGCGCTTTACGCGCGTTACATTGCGGCCAGAACCGTTCTCAACAAAGAAATCTTGCCATGGATTAGGACGATCGAAGGTTCCTTAACAGATCATGGTCCCGACCACATAAGAAACGTCTTAGACAACGCATATCAATTGATTGGTCCAAAATCCGACTTAAATGACATCGAATTATACATTCTTTGCCAATCAATACTATTTCACGATGTCGGCAACTTATTTGGAAGGGCCAAGCATAACCTTAACATCCCCCAGGTATACATAAAAATATTCTCTGAGTTATGGCTCAGTCGACAAGAAATGTCTCTAGTAATATCAATAGGGCGAAGCCATAGTGGTAAAAGTCCGGCAGATGGATCTAAAGACACCTTAAAAGATCTAAAAAATGACTTCTACGAATCAACCAACGTAAGAGCTCAACAACTTGCGGCGATTTTACGCCTTGCAGATGAACTCGCTGAGGGACCTCAAAGAACATCATCATACTTAATAAACTCACACTTGTTCAACGCCGACTCTCATATGTACCACATGTACGCAAGCGCTACACATGTAGGCATTGATCGAGGGGGGGATCGAATCGCCCTCAGCTATCATATTGAACTAGATAAATTTAATTTCTCAGACCCAACCGGAGTCGAGGAATTTTCGAAATTCATGAAGTGCATATATTCAAGAGTTCATAAGCTTGATGGAGAGCGCAGATACTGCAAACATTATTGCGACCTTCTCAACCCCTACAAAAGAACCTCAGTAAGCTTCAGCTTTTGGAGCGACGACCACCAAATGGATCTGGCAGTTGCACCATTTGAGCTTGATGATCTATTTGTGCCAGGATCTGACCTAAAGGATATAGAAAAAGTATTCCCCAACTACGGCATCGAGGAAATGGTGCTTCGCATAAAGCAGCTGAAAGGATCTCATGATGAATAAAAACCCATTCGATTTTGACGGAGCTAAAAATCTTCCTCCGAATCTTCTTCTTAAATGGTTCATTGATGACTTCAATTACGCTCGTTTTTTGAAGTCTACTCGAAACGTTTTATTGAAAGGGCATCGCGGTTGCGGAAAGAGCATGACCCTCCTCTATTACTCGTTGCCATTGGAAATTAAGAAAACTGAATCAACTAACTCCACAAATCTATTTGACAATATTGGGATATATATATCGTGTAGCACACCACTTTCCAGAAGGGTTGATCACGACTACTTTGAGAACAATAAATTTTCTCAGGCAATTTCCGAGCATTACTTGGTTCTAGCAATCGCTGTAGCTATAGCAGAGCATTGTGAACATTTCGTACCGCACTTAACTAGCGAAGACTTCGAAACACTTAGCGGCGAACTATATTTCGTTTTTGACGATGACATACCACAAGACAAATCAATATTCAAAAGTTTAAAAAGAATACTAAACAAAGAACTCAGAACAACTCAAGAAAAATTCTTTTTATTTGAAGAACAATCCGAATTTTCTTTTGCTAGAACATTTTACACACTAATACTCCCAGTCTTATCTGCGCTTCGAGCTATCCCTCTGCTGGAATCTACTCATTTTTCTTTAATGATAGATGACGCGCAAGATCTGAACGAAGATCAACGACTCCTACTAAACTCTTGGCTGAGTTATCGCGACCACTCAGTTTTCAGCTTTAAAGTTGCACTAGCAACATTAGAAGACTTCGACAGAAGAACTGCGACAGGTGGCAGCATAATCGAAGGCCATGACTTTATAGCAATAGATCTTGAGCAACCCTTTCAGAATGAGAACTCGAAATTTGGACAACTCGCGAGAAGTATAATCGAACGTCGCCTGCTAAATGTCGGAATAACATCAACCCCAGATTCCTTCTTCAAAGAAAGCGCGGAGTTCCGGAAAGGTTTAGATGAATGTGAATCTCAGACTAGACAAGATTACTTAGAAACAAACCCAGACGCCTCTCAAAAGCAAATAGCGGATCACATCTATAAACAGGCGAGAGCCTTATATTATAGGTCTCGCTCTCCAAAGGCGAATCGGCCAGTTTATTCAGGTTTAGATACCCTAATACACCTTTCAAGCGGTGTAATCCGAAACCTCTTGTTACCGTGCTACTGGATGTACGATGACGTATTGTCCAATCAGGGGGATGACGAAACAATCAACGAAATACCTCCTGCTGTTCAATCTGACGTAATAATCAGAGAAAGTGAAAAGTTATGGACGCGCATTAGAGATGGCTTGGATAAAGAAATGGATGACTGCTCAAGGGAGCAAGCATCGCAAATATCCAACTTAATTGAAGCGCTAGGAGATTATTTCCGAGATAGACTTCTTAACCACGCTTCAGAACCCAGAATAGTAACGTTTACAATTTCCCAAGTTAAAACTGAACCCGACCCTAGACTAATGGCAGTTCTCGCACTAATGCGAAAAGCTCAAATATTGTATCGTCGACTGGGAAGCGCTAAAGATGAAGGCCGGCAAGAATATTACTACACTTTAAATAGGCTTTTTTGGCCTGCACGGGGATTAGACCCTCATGGGCAGCACGGCAGAGCCTCAATTAAAGAAAGCGATCTCTGCTACGCATTAGAAAATGGAAAACTACCAAAGCTGACTACGACAACCGTACAGAGAGGTTTATTTGATGAGTAAAATTATCTTGATCACCTCTGTAGGATGGGAGCCTCGCTTTAAACTGGGCCTACAAAACACTTTGGAATCAAACCCTGATATTTCAGAAATTATATATCTTCACCCCACTGCTTTTAGATTTAGGACTGACTCAATTTTAGCCGAAACAAAATTGGGCCTGAAAAAATTTTCTTGCACCCACACACTCATTGGCATAGATCCGGGCAATCACGTAAGTTCATGGCGCACAATACAAAATACACTATCCGCAATACAGCCTAAGAACAAAATAATCTTAGACATGACTACAATGCCCCGTCAAATAATTTGGGCCTGCTTGCATTTCCTCGAACACGCGAAGGTCAATGTGCAATGCATTTATTACAGACCCAAGACTTATGGGAAATGGCTTTCTGGCGACAACGGAAAACCCAAACTATTATTCCGTCATAGCGGCATTGCATATCCAGACCGTCAGACTTGCCTGTTATTATTTACTGGATTCGACATTGAGCGAACCAATCAAATTGTTGAGGCTTTTGAACCCGCCAAGGTAATACTAATTGCCCCTTCTGGCGACCAGCTTAACAATACAGAAAGATGCGTAAGCAGCGTCGTTAGTCGTGCCGAAATGCTAAGCACCAGCTTAGACGCCTACTCTGAAATCACAGAGCTAAGAGACAACTTAGTTAAATTAATCGCTAATGACACACATAAATATAACGTTATCGCAACTACGATGGGACCACGAAGTAGCGCTGTCGCGCTTTATCTTTTAAATAAATCCATGCCTGAAGTCGGACTATCTTACGCGAGCTCGCACTTGTACAATGAAGATTACTCAACCGGGATTGACTACAACGCAAAGTTTGAATCCACCGTAAACTTCTCGGACGATGACGGATTGACTGCCGGTTGATAAAGTTCGCCGCATGCGGATTATTTCTTAATTGAGCGGTAATATCCGGTAATTTGTGAGGCTTGACCTGTGCTGTGCAAGCTTTTAACCTCGTCCGCTGGTGCCTAAGAAACACCTCACACAGCGGACTAACCGCACCCGACAGTAGCGGCTTTTTTTGCCTACGGATTCCCCGTGCGCATCAAAAACTCTGTTATGCCGGGAGTGGGCGAATACAAGACCCGAAAGGGGAATATGTCCGGCCCTCTGTGTGGGGTTTCTTAGCTCCCGGCACCCAGCCTTAAGAAAGCTGACATCACACAGAGGTAAATGGATATGCCTAAAAATTTCTCCTTCGGCACGAAGGAAATTTGCTTCAACCTCAACATCATCTACATGCTTCCAGCACTGGAGGCCCACCATGTCTGAACCTCACAGTTCGACTGTCTTCACTCTGCACAAGCTCTCTCTTCACGCCCTCCTCCTCGAAGGCCAGCCATGGTTTTGCGCCCGCGATATTGGCCGGTTGATGGGCGTCCATCTCAGTGATCGAATGGTCAGCAAACTGGACAAGGATCAGCATCGTTTTCTGTGGATTGAGTATCACCGGCAACCTGAAAAGCAGTTGATGCTCAGTGAGTCAGGCGTGTATGCGCTGTTGGTGTATCACTACATCCCAGGGAATCGGCTGTTGCGCGAATGGCTGACCCATCAGGTGGTTCCAGCCTTACGCGATGCTGCGCCCTCAAAAAATTCAGATATACCTATGCTGAGTTTTTTGAAATGGCCTGAGATGTCTGTGAGTCTGTTGCATTGGCAGGATGAAAGCTGGATTCGGCTACGAGATATGCCGTATCTGTTGCAGGGTCAGACACAGCAGCGAGCGACTGCCGCGAAGTCTTGGTGGCGGAAGGCTGCAGAGGTATTTCAGTCGAAGCATCTGATGAGTTAGGTGCTGCTTGTGAGATCACTTGCGAGAACTGTCGCAAATCTCTGTAGGAATTTTCCTAGACAGCCGTGATGGCCGCTCAGTATCGTCCGAGGGTTTTCAACCCTCGGCGATTTTATGTATACGGAAAAGGAAAATAGTGGCTGGACGGATGAGGAGCTTGAAGCTTCGGTTGATGGCTATCTCGATATTCAGGCTCGCTACCCAAATGATCAAAAATTTAATAAGTCCTTGGAGCACAGGCGTCTGCTGGACGGCGTGCTCGCCGGGCGAAACACCAAGTCGATTGACTATCGACTGCAGAACATTACCGCTCTGTTCGGAGATCTTGGGCTGAAAACGATCTCTAGCTACAAACCAAAGGTGAATCTCGGTTCAGGGATTACTGCGCGCCTGATCAAAATCCTAGAATCGAAAGGCCTCATTACGCTGGATTCCGGTACACCTTCCACGCAAGAAGAATCATCACTTCGAAATGTACAACGAGCGAAACAACGTGATTTCGTAAGTGAGCCAGAGGGTGTGCAGATACCTCAGCAAATCGTCAGGACAACCAAAACCTACGCCCGCATATCCAAAGTCAAAGATTGGATTCTGTTCAACGCCAAGGGTATCTGTGAGGGATGTGGACAAACAGGTCCGTTTGAAATGAATGGAGAACCTTACCTTGAGGTTCACCACGTTAAGCATTTGGCGGATAACGGGACGGACTTTAAAACCAACACCGTAGCGCTGTGCCCGAACTGTCATCGACGCTGCCACCATTCAAGTGACCGGGAGCAGTTTACAAACTCTCTTTATAAAAAAATACAAAGATTAAAGCGCGAATAAGCACCGCACTCAGCATCATCAAAAAATAAAGCAACCCACTCTCGCTTGCATAGCAAGCGAGACGTAGAAAACGAACATCAATTAGGCTATGGCGAAATCTCATACCTGTCATTCCAACATGATTACACCCTTGCATATAGCGGGTCATTCTTCTGAAAAATACTATCTTCATTTTTTTCAGTAGAGGCAACATATGAAAATATCTTGCAATGGCCAAAGTTCTCGTCTAGGCGCTTCTTATACCGCTGGAATTTGTTAGTTTCGGAGATCTCTGCAAAACTTTGAGTACACAAGTTCCCCAATACAAAATCCTCGCTCAAGGGCAATCCTTTTGCGTTATTTGCCCATGCGCTAAGTAGAAGGTCTCCCATAAAATTTATGCCGAATGATTCATGCATAAGATCGCATGGATTGTGACCGGCATCATACTCAAACAAATGTTTCAAAGCACATTGAAGCCGAACCTTAGTTTTTGCCTTATTCTCAACCGCTTTAAAGCACTTAATAGCGCCGACTAGTTCAGACTTAGTTAAGGAATTTTCACGCAAGTACTCCTCGCCTCTCCCCACGGGAAACGTGCGCATTAACAAAATCTCGCTAATTCCAGCTTCACAAAGATCAGAATATATCTGCTCCACCTTATTATTCGATATATTACCAAAGTGTATTGGCAACTGTGCTTTTGTACGAACACCAAGTGACGAAAACTTTCTGGCAGTTTTAAGATTGCTCGAATTATATCCCACTGGCCTAGAATCCTGCGGGCTATCCGCTGGTTCATCGTACGTAAACTCATATTCACCAATAAAGCTCGAAATCTCATGCACACCGTATTTTTTTACGAAAGCACCCGTGGATGTTATTGATATTGATTCTTTCCCAAAAATTTTTGAGGCTGCCTTTATTACTAAGTAATTTTCATGACAAGCAAGTGGATCGCCACCGGCGAAGTCAATTTTTACATCGTACCCCTTCAAATTATTAAGTATTCTTATTTTTTGCTCATACGAAGGCTCTTTACCAGCCCGCTGTCGACTGATAAGCGCCAAATCATATTTGGTAGGATTGACATCCTTATATTCAACTTTAAATCCGGACTCCAAGTCTCTTTCAACAACAGCAATATTCTTTAGAGAATTCTCCCTCACGATTATATTATTGTTTTTCGATGAAACATGAACTGCATCAGTGCAGCAAAACTTGCAATCCCACGGACAAACGAGACTTATATTCCATATTATATCTAGGCGTCGATTAGGCATCATGACATCCGACATTCAAAACCAAATCATTATAATTGTCACGCAATTGATTCATGATGTCTTTGTTATTTCTCTTGGTGCTCACATCACTTTCTAGCTCGTTCAACGTCCTCCACTCGTAGTTCCTATCCCCAACAGTGAAACTCCCGTCCGGCAATAACTGTTTAAAAATCTTCACATGGAAAATTTCAAAATGGTACTCTTTAACCACATTTTGCGGCGGATCAAATTTTTCGGATTTAAAGTTAAACTCTTGCAACAAATCAATTTTGATATTTTTTGCATCAACTCCTAGCTTATCACCTAAGGATTTAGTAGTACCTGATTTCTGACTACTTACATATTCAGTCAACGCCGCCTGCTTTACATAGGGTAAAAAATAGCACGACCAGGAAGCTTTTTTTTCCACAAGAAGTTTCACTTCACCATCAACCTCTCTCTTTATAACGAAAACCGAAGTCCTATCAGGCCTGTTTAAAATAGATTTATCTATCTTCTTTAAAAGAAGCTCAAATGGGCTTTCAGATCGAAGTGCCCGCACAATTGCCACTGCCGTCCAAACAGAAAATACAATGGTCGCGGCCCATAACACCGTTCTCATCCCATCGGGCATACTTAAGTTAAAATCTAAAAACGGTATGCTTACGCTAGGCTGAAAACTAGTGGTTGCTAGCGCTATAAAAAGTGAAATCAATACCGTCAACGGCAAATGCCACGATCTTTTTGCATCTTGAACCTCATCATACTCCTTAATATAGAGTTTTAAATCCGATCTATTAATCGTTATTTTTTGGCATTGTATTGCCTTCTTATAATCAAAACACTTGCAAATTTTATCTTTTAGTGTACCTGGAGAGTCCATAAATTCTGTTCCCTGGAAAAATCCAATCTTCGCGATTAAAATTCGGAAAATTTCTATTTTTACATTTATTATTGCCAGTTCATTAACAGTGACCCAGCCCATAGAAAATAATGCCCTAAGCCCCCTTAGGCCTCAATAGCTTTCTAGTTTCTTCATTCCTTGCTCATTTCTAACAGCAATTCCGGCTCAACGCTCAATGTTTTAAACCTAAAAGGTGCCGGTTACCGGTGATATTTCCAAGAAATTTATGCTGCCATTTATCGCTGGCAACCCGCGCCACCTCCCGCTATTAATACCCCTCCCCCACTCAAGGACCCGAGCCCTGCCATGAAATTCGATCTCGCCTACTGCCTCAGCCTCGACGACAAGTTGTCGATCTATGATGTTCGTGATCTCAATTTCGATGAGACGGTGGCGTTTGACTCCGCGAAGGAACACTTCCAGTGTCCCAACGATGCCTGTCGTTCGGCGTTCGAGACCTCTAACGAGTTGGGCACGTTCAACGCCAAGAACGTGAATTACGTTCGCACGCCGCACTTCAAGAATCTGCCCACGACGCAGCATGTGGCGGGTTGTCCGTATGTGAGCTTGAAGGCGTTGGCGTCGGGCGTAGAGGCAACGGATGGCGAGGTTGATGACGGGAAGGAAGAGCACTTCCCATCAGAGTTGTTGCTGACCCGACGTGAGTACGTGCGCAAGCCTGTCGCACCAGCGGGGGTGGCGGATGTGTTGCGTGATGATCCGGTACGGGTGGCGGCGGACGGTGGTAAAGAGTCGGCGAGTCGTGAGTCGGCGCCGGACAAGACCAGTGTGTTTGCGCATCCGGTGGAGTGTTTTGTTTCGAACTTCGCCGACAAGGAGTTGCTCAAGCGGATGCCGTTGAAGGTCGGTGAGCATTCGGCGCCGTACAGTTCGTTCTTCAAGAAGATTGAGTACCTGACGGACAACAAGGGACTGATTTATTGGGGGCGGATCAAGAAGATCGAGGACTTTCACAGCGGCGCCAGTTTTCGCATCGATTTCGAAGACAAGGTCTGGCTCAAGAAGCCGGAGGACAGTAAGAAGAAGCCTTATCCGGTCAGCGTTTATCTGAACCGGAAGCTGATCGACAACTACCGCAAGCGCAAGGCGTTTCTGGAGGAGATCAAGCACGCTGCTGATAGCGACAAGGCGTTGTTCTGTTTCTTCTATGGCGTGACGCCTGAGTTGAAACAGGTGCCGGGCAAGAAGAACCCCGAAAAGCCTTTCGAGGTCTTCAATGCCAATATCGAGAACCTGGATCACTTCATCATTCGTGAAGCGCCGGGTCTGGAGTGACGGTTAGCCCTGGGGCAGTTGCAGTTTGACGGCGCCGGGGTGTTGTTTGATCAGCGAGTACGGCAGGATCGACCAATCGGGTGAATCGCAGGCTCGTTCTATGCGGGCGAAGTACGCACCCAGGTACAAACCTTTTTCGGTGAAGTGCCAGTTGGAATAGCTCCAGTTATCTTCATTGGTGAAGTCGCAACTGTCTTCATCTCCTTCCGCAGGTTTCTTCATTTCATCCGGGTACAACGCGGTGAGTTGTTTGATCAGCCACGGCTTGAATACTTCGCGCTGGTACTTTGAGCGCGCCGCGCTTTCATCCTCGGTCAATGGCTGGTCACCGCCTCTGTAACGATCGGCGTGCAGAATGGGCTCGCCCTCTCCCACCCAGAGCACGTCTTCGAGCGACAGCGGATGGCCGGTTTTTACATCGATGTTAAGTGGAGAATCGCCGAAGTCCGGATGCGCGCCGCCGCAGTCGTAGCTGGTGGAAATGTTCAGGCTGATGACGCTCGGCGAGATAAACGTCGGGGTGACGTCCTGGAGGAATTCGGCATATCCGCGACCGCGCAACTGGCAACCGTAGTAACTGATGGCCTCATCCCACAAGCGCCCGAGCAACAGCTGGTTAACCCGTTGCAGATCTTCTTTGGGCAGACCGGATTCGATGCTGAACATGGACATTTTGCTATCAGGCTCTTCTCACCATTGCAGGGTGTAGCCCATGAAATCCTGCTTTTTACCGGGTTTGAGTTTCAGTCCCTGAAGCCGTAGGTATTCATAAGGCTCGCTCTTGGGCAACTTGGCGATGTAGGGCAATGCATTCGCCGGCACTTCGGGAAGTGGCGTATCTGTGACCAGTACGGGCAGCTTTTTGCCTTTCGGATTTTGCCATTCGCCCTTCCAGCCGCCATCAATCTGTTGCAGTTTGAGGGTCGGTAACGGCTTGTCCGGTTCCATACGATTACTGCCCTCTGTGAGCACCAGTACGTCATTTTTCAACGTGCCGTTGAGCTCCAGATCACGGTGAAATTTCTCGTAGAAATAGCGACCGGTGACTTGCTCAGGGTCGCTCGTATCGACTTCGAACACGATCGGCATCTTGCCCAACATACCGGTGAATACGAGCCTGTTATCTTCGGCTTGTGCGTTGGATAGCATTGAGAAAAGCAAAACGGCGCATGGCGCCAGGCGCATCAGTCCCTTGAGCATTGATCGATCCTTGAAAGAGGCGGAGGCAGCGCCGGGCATGAGGGCCAGCGCTGATAAATTTGCGGCGGATTATGGCGAGGCTCGTTTAACTAATCGAGTTTTGGCGCTCATATTCTTCCAGCCACTCTGCGCGTTTGATGGCCGCTATCTCCTGAATAATTTGCTTACGACGCGATTTGGCAGCATGAAGCTGAACATCATCCAGGAAGCCATAGTGACGCAGCCAATGAAGAGTCATCTCCTCATCAGGGAAGTAATAATCCTTGGCGCCTTTGCTGTTTCTCGGCGTGTCATTCATCTGCTCATCAAACACCATGGCGGCGGTTTCATCAGGCGGCAAACAACCCGTGTGGGCAACCTTGTCTCGAAAAATCCAGGCGATTTCATCAATGTGTTTTTGCGCACTGCGATGGCTGCGCCGATAAAACTTTTGCGATTCACAGGTCTGTGTCATCCGCGCCAACATCAAGTCAGGATCGAGCCACTGCCCCAAGTCGTGATGCAGCGCATTGATCATCAATCCACTGGCCCAACGCTCGACGAATCGCGTAACAAAGCCTTCTACATCAGCTTTTTTTGCTTCAGCAAAGATCATGCAGTAACGGGTCTTAACGTGGATGGCTAACAGAACGTTCTTTCGCTGCACGGTTATCGCGTGTACCAGCCACTGCTCGTCAGCACCGGTCAGCTCATCATCCTCAATGATTGGTGACGGAGGCTTGGCGTCCACGGGCGTGATTTTCTTGCCCTTGTGGACACGGCTGAAGAATTTGCTGGCGGCTTCTGTGCAGTTAAAGATAAGCATGCTGGCTCTCTGTTGGGGGCGTGACTTCCGGATATCGACATATCTTTTCTGCTGCTCGAATCGGAGTGGTTTCGCGCAGAGCCTTACTTTATCGAGATACCCAGTAATACGACAATCAACAATCCTATATAGACCCAAGCATGCACCCGATCCGGTATCCGCCCGATCCATGGTGTCGCCAATCGAATCCCCAGCAACGAACCCACCGTCAGCAACGCAAACGCCAGCAAGTCCACATACCCGATGAACCATGGCCCAAGATCTGTCTTGCTGAAACCGGCCACCGCCATGTAGGTCAGCGTTCCCGCCAATGCCACCGGCACGCTCAACGGATTGGCCATGGACGTCGCCTGCGACATGCTCAACCCGCAACGGCGCAGCAGCGGCACGGTCATGACGCTTCCTCCTACACCAAGAAACGTCGCGATGGCACCAATGCCTACACCGCCGCCGGACGTTTCCATCCTGCCCAATACGCGTGGTACTACGCCTTCGGTGTGTGTAAGGAATCCACGTCGCAGCAGGCAATCAACAATGGTCACGCCAAGGTAGGCGATGAACGCATAGCGAATCACTTCACCGCTGACCCACACCGCTGCTATCGCGCCGATGATTGCGCCCAATCCTATGAATCCACCCAAGGGCCACAGGTAATTTCGAATGAGGTTGCCGGTACGTCGGTGTTTGTCGGTGGCGATGAGTGCGTTGACGATCATCACGCAGGTCGAGGTAGCGACGGCGATGTGCATCGCTGATTGGCCGATGAGGTCGTCGGCGCCGTGGCTGGCGGTGAGCATGCGGTAGAGCAGCGGCACAACGACAAAGCCGCCGCCGAAACCGAAGAGCACGGCGGTGATGCCGGTCAGGCAGCCGAAAAGTGTCAGCAAAAGATAGAACATGGATCGTCATCCGGTGATGGGGAGCGTCGACGATAGAGCGGCCGGACTTGGCCTGCTTCAGCAAATCAGCCAATAATGTTTGCGTTTACGCCAACCGCTGAGTGCCGCTTGATGCGCAATGTTTCGATCAATCTGCTGGATGACACGCCGCGCCCGGTGGTGGCGATCGGTACGGATTATGCCCACGGCCATCTGTTGCCATTTCATACGCATCGTCGAGCGCAATTGCTCTATGGCGCGACTGGAGTGATGCAGGTCAGTACCCACGAGGGCAACTGGGTGGTGCCGCCGCAACGGGCGGTATGGATTCCTCCGGGGGTGGCACATGAGGTGTTGATGCTTGGGGTGAGCACACGCAGTTTGTACATCGAGCCGGGTGCGGTTGATTTGGGTGAGTGTTGTCAGGTAATCGACGTGTCACCGTTGATGCGCCACTTGCTCATGGAAGCGGTGGAGGTGCCGCTGGCTTACGACGCGAGTGGGCGCGACGGTGCGCTTATCGATTTATTGCTGCACGAACTCGCACGCAGTGCTCCGTTGCCCTTGCACATTCCGTTGCCGACTGACGGAAAACTACTCGCGCTGTGTCAGAACTTTCTGCATCAACCGAACGCCCATCAATCGCCACAGCAATGGGCCGATCACTTGCACATAAGCTTACGGACCTTCAACAGAGGGTTTCGACAGCAAACCGGAATGAGCTTCAGCCAATGGCGACAACAGGCCTGCGTGGTGCTCGCGCTGGCACGGCTGGCGGCGGGTGAAGCCGTGACGCGGATCGCCCTGGACTTCGGTTACGAAAGCCCGGCAGCGTTCTCGACGATGTTCCGGCGCATTCTCGGTCAGCCACCGTCCGTCTGGTTGGAGGCGGCAAATCAGGGGAAATCAAAAAATGCGTTTGATCCCGGCTGAAAACAACTGTACAAAAACACAGTACATTTTAAATCAGCACTCTTGAGCCCGGAGCACACCATGGCCTCTCTTGCGATGAACCACATCCTCGAACGCATTGCCCTTTTCCAGTTCACCCCGACTCACTGCGTGCAAGCCAGAGTAATGCTGGGCTGGAGCGTGGAACAGTTGTCGCGGGAGGCTGAAGTTTCGGTAGACGACATTCAACGCTTTGAAGCGCAGCAAGAGGTGGCGGATGCGGCGCGTCTGGCGTTGGCGTACCGATTTGAATCGCGGGGGCTGGTGTTCTTTCCCGGATTTGCGCCGGGGCGTAGTGCGAGTTTGAACGGGATGACTTCGGAATCAGCGGGGGGTGGGGAATATGCGATGGCTGAGTGAGGGTTTGTGGCGAGGGGATAGATACCCCTTCACCACAAAAATCAACATCAGTGCTGACTGACGGGTGTCAGGCGTTCTGCACCACCGCCTCACTTTCCCCTTCAACCCCCAACCACCAGGCATTCGCACGCTGCGGTTGCGCGATGTTGAACGCCTCACCCATTTGCGGCGTGGTGATAGAAATGCTGCGTTCCCAGGCCAGCGCCAGAATCCGGTCGAACGGTTCATGCCACGCATGCATCGCCAGGTCGAACGTGCCGTTGTGGATCGGGAATAGCCAGCGGCCCTTGAGGTCGATGTGGGCTTGCAGAGTTTGTTCGGGTTGCATGTGCACATGCGGCCATTCGACGTTGTAGGCGCCGGTTTCCATCAAGGTCAGGTCGAACGGGCCGAACTGTTCGCCGATGCGTTTGAAGCCGTCGAAGTAGCCGCTGTCGCCGCTGAAGAAAATTCGTGTGTCACCGTCGATCATCACCCATGACGCCCACAAGGAGCTGTTGCCGTCGAACAGGCCACGACCGGAAAAGTGCTGCGACGGAGTGGCGATGAAGCGGATACCGGCGATTTCAGTGCCTTGCCACCAGTCGAACTGGCGCACTTTGCTTGCGTCGATGCCCCACTTGATGAGCGTGTCGCCGACGCCCAGCGGGGTCAGGAACAGATTGGTCTTGACCGCCAGCCTGAGCACCGCCTCGTAATCGAGGTGGTCGTAGTGGTTGTGCGACAGGATCACTGCCTCGATAGGCGGCAACTGGTCGAGGCTGATCGGTGGTTGGTGGAAACGCTTCGGGCCGGCCCATTGCACCGGCGAGGCGCGCTCGGCGAACACCGGATCGGTAATCCAGAATTTGTCCTGCATCTTCAGCAACAGGGTCGAGTGACCGAGGCGATAGACGCTGTGGTTCGGTGCTGCCAACAGATCTTCGCGGGTCAGCGGTTGCACCGGGATCGCCGCAGCAGGTCGGGTATTGCGGGGTTTGTGGAAGATCATGTTCCACATGATCCGCAGCATTTTGCGCAAGCCTTCGCGTTGCACCGGCGCATGATTGCGGAACAGCCCTTGATCCTGTCGAGAGGCTTCAGGCGTGGATGTTTTATCCGAAACGGAAACTGGATTGGCCATGACTGAATGACTCCAGAAAAACCGCGCTATTCACGGTTTTCCTCGGTGGGACGATAAATGGCCAAAGCACGCACGCATCAGCCGAACTGTCTGGTTTTTAGGTTACGAGGATTAACGCAACATTACACCGGGCGGTGTAGTTTCGTAGGTTGCATCAAAGTCGATGACAAGTAAACTGCCAAGTGTAATTTCTCCCTTTCCTGCCGAAGCGTACTTATGACAGCTCCACAGCGCCTCACCGATCGCAAACGCGAAGCCATCATTCAAGCGGCGATCGCCGAATTCCGTGCCAACGGTTTCGAGATCACCAGCATGGACAAAATCGCGGCGACTGCCGGTGTGTCGAAACGCACGGTGTACAACCATTTCCCCAGCAAAGAAGAGCTTTTCGCCGAAATTCTCAACCAACTGTGGGCTCGGATCAGCGCCGAACAAACCGTGACGTACAGCGCTGATCAGCCGTTGCGCGAGCAACTGCGGCAGATGTTTCTGGCCAAGTTGCAATTGATGGCCGAGGACAACTTCCTCGGGCTGGCGCGCGTGGCGATTGCTGCAACCATTCACTCTCCGGAGCGCGCGCAAAATATGGTCGCGCGTATGGGCGAGCGGGAGGAAGGCCTGACCGTATGGATTCGTGCCGCACAGGCTGATGGCCGATTGAAAGCCGTGGACGCGGATTTCGCCGCACAACAGGTGCACGGATTGTTGAAGTCATTCGGCTTTTGGCCACAGATATCCATGGGCCAGCCGCCCCTCGACGCCGTGATGCAGAGCAGCGTGGCCGAATCGGCATTGGAGATGTTTCTGGCGCGTTATCAACGATGAGCCGCCCGGCTCGCAGATGACGCCGCTCAATCATCAACAAACTTTACAATGTTTCGAGACGAGCAAATCTTGTACAAGATCACAAAGCTTGTATAAGATTCATCCGTCAGCCTGGATGCTGGCAATTTAGAGTCAATGCTGAATATTTTTCACGCATTCGACCTGCCAGCGCGGGAACAAGGACACCAATCCAGTCTTTTTCCTACTTCCGGGTACTGCTCACATGTTCTTCAATCGCCACAAATCCGCCCTCGACGACCTCCAGCAAATCATCACTGAACAGAACGGGCTCCTTGACGCCATCAACCGCTCCATGGCGGTGGTCGAATTCGATCTCGACGGTTCGGTGTCGCGCGCCAACGAAAACTTTTTCAAAACCATGGGCTACCGCGCCGAGCAGGTAATCGGCCAACCGCATCGCATGTTCTGCACTGCCGCGTTTGGCCGCAGCGCTCAGTACAACGAACTATGGTCACGCCTGAAAAACGGCCAGTTTCAGTCCGGCACCTTTGAGCGGGTCGACAGCCAGGGCCGGCCAGTCTGGCTCGAAGCCAGTTACAACCCGATCAAGGATGCATCGGGGCGCGTGGTGAAAGTGGTCAAGTACGCCATGGACGTCACCGCCAAGGTGCAGCAGGAAAACGAAGCGAACGCCAAGTTGCAGGCAATCGACCGGGCGATGGCGGTGATCGAATTCAACCTTGATGGCAGCGTTCTCAACGCTAATCAGAATTTTCTTACACGCATGGGTTACACACTGGCTGAGCTCAAGGGTAAACATCACCGTATGTTCTGCACCTCTGAGCTGCATAACAGCAGCGCGTATCAAGACTTCTGGCGACGGTTGAATCAGGGTGAGTTCATCCACGGGCAGTTCGAACGCGTCGATAAATACGGGCGAACCGTGTGGCTGGAGGCCAATTACAACCCGGTCTACGACGCGTCCGGGCGTTTGTGCAAAGTGGTGAAGTTTGCTTCGGACGTCACCGCGCGGGTTGAACAGCATGAGCAGGACGCCCGCAGTGCCAGCGCCGCGTATCACATTTCGGTAGAGACCCGAAAAGTCGCCGAGACAGGCACGCAGGTCATTCAGCAGGCCGCCAGCGAAATGCGCGAGATCGCCGAGAACATTGCCGAATCCTCGACCCTGATCGCGAAATTGGGTGAGCGCTCCGAGCAGATCACCACCATCGTCAATACCATCCGGGCGATTGCCGACCAAACCAATCTGCTCGCACTGAACGCGGCCATCGAAGCGGCGCGCGCCGGTGAACAGGGCCGTGGCTTCGCGGTGGTCGCCGATGAAGTTCGCCAACTGGCGGCACGGACCAGCGGTTCGACAGCGGAGATTTCCAGCATGATCGGTCTGATCCAGAGCGAAACCCGTCAGGCGATCAAGAGCATGGAAAGCACCCAAGGTCGCGCGGCTGAAGGCGTCGAACTGGCCAATCAGGCCGGGACGGTGATTCTGCAGATCCGTGACGGCGCCAGTGAAGCGGTGCAAGCGGTGAGCATGTTTGCCAATGAGCGGGCGGAGGGTGATGCCCACACAGGGCGGCGCGGCTGATCAAGGCAACCGCAGTGCTTGGCCAAGTTCATCGAACAGCGTCACCACCGAGCGCAACGCCCGGCAATCCGGGCGTGTCAGCAGCCACAGTGCCGTATCGTAGCCGTGCAACGGTTCGCTCAGCGCTTGTAAACCATCGTTGATGAGAAAGTCCGGCAACGCGGCAACGCCAAGGCCGGCGCGCACCAGTTCCGTAACCGAAAGCATGCTGTTGCAGCGATAACCCGGGGTCACGCCGGGTAAATGCTGGCGGCGCCAGGCGATGGTTGGGTGATCGGGTAGAAAGTCGTCCGGGGCGATCCAGGTCAGTGCGGCCAGATCCGACGCATCGACGCGTTGCAGATAGCCCGCACTGCCACAAACCCTGTAGGAAACCTTCGCGAGTTGCCGTCCGACCAAATGCTCCGGCGGTGTGCGTGTCAGGCGCAAGGCGATGTCGGCATCGCGGCGGCTGAGGTTGGCGAAATCGTTGGAGGTGCTCAGCTCGAGGGTCAGCGCCGGATAGTTGGGCATGAACCGCGCCAGCGCTGGCAGCAACAAGCCTTGCAACACTGAATCGGTGCAGGTCAGACGCACCGTGCCGCTGACCACTTCGCCGCCCTGCTCCACACCGATCCGCGCCGCTTCCAGTGCCTGCTCTGCGCGCTCAGCCTGCTCGGCCAGCGTCTGCGCCAAGGTTGTGGGCAAGTAACCGGCACGACTTTTTTCGAACAGTTGCTGGCCAAGCGCAGCCTCCAGTCGCCGCACGGCGCGAAATACCGTCGAAACATCGACTCGCAAAAGTTTTGATGCCCGGGCCAGAGAGCCGCCACGCACTAAAGCGAGGATCAACGCCAAATCCGGGTAGTCGAGCCGATAGTGCGTCGGTGCATTGTTCACTTGGGGAAACGCCAATATTGAGTGCGTGAGCGCCAATCTATAGTGAGCACCAGCAGCGGGCAACTGCACCCAACGCCTGTGGTGAGGGGATTTATCCCCGATGGGGGGCGCAGCCGCCGCCGAAGCGCTGAAAAACGACGACTGCTTCGCAGCCGATCGGGGATAAATCCCCTCGCCACAACAGCTCATACAGATCATCAAGACCATCAAGCTCATCAAGCTCATCAAGCTCATCAAGACCATCAAATAACAGGAAATCCCATGGACGCCATTTCCATCGCCCTGATCGGCGATTACGACCCACAAGTCGTTGCCCACCAAGCCATCCCGGTGGCCCTCGGCCTGGTCGCCGAACACCTTGATCGCTGTGTGCAATTCCAATGGCTGGCTACCGATCAAATCCACGCTGATACATCATTAAGCCGGTTCGACGGTTTCTGGTGTGTACCGGCCAGCCCCTACAAAAGCGAACAAGGAGCGCTCAGGGCCATCCGTTTTGCCCGCGAACAACAACGCCCTTTCCTCGGCACCTGCGGCGGTTTTCAACATGCGGTGCTGGAGTTTTCCCGCAATGTGCTGGGCTGGACGGACGCCGAACATGGCGAAACTTCCCCCAACGCCAAAAGAGCAATCCTCACGCCGCTAACCTGTTCGCTGGTCGAAGCCATCGACAGCATTCAGCTGCTGCCCGGTTCGTTGATCGCCAAGGCGTACGAAACGTCGCAGATTCGCGAAGGCTATCGCTGCCGCTTCGGCGTGAATCCGCAGTTCGAAGCAGACCTTTTAAACCATCAGCTACAGGCGGCGGGTCATGATTGCGCGGGCGACTTGCGGGCGATCGAACTCAAAGATCATCGGTTCTTCGTCGCCACGTTATTTCAACCGGAGCGTGCAGCGCTCAAAGGGCAGATTCCGCCGCTGGTTCGGGCGTTTATTGAAGCCTGTGCGGAGCAACGTTGATGACACATTGCTTCGCGGTGATTTTTACCTCGACCCGCACCGAGGGTGACAACGGCTATGCCGAGGCGGCCGAGCGTATGGCCGAATTGGTGCGCGAACAGCCCGGTTTTCTCGGCGTTGAATCGGTTCGAGGCGCGGATGGCGTCGGCATCACAGTGTCGTACTGGGAGAGTGAAACGGCGATTGTGGCTTGGCGGCAACATCCCGAGCATCGGTTGATTCAGCAGCGTGGGCGGTCGACGTGGTATTCGGCGTTTCATGCGCGGGTGTGTCGAGTTGAGCGTGAGTATCGGTTTGGGCAGTGAGTAGTGCGGTGTACTCACCGGCCCCATCGCTGGCAAGCCAGCTCCCACAAGTACAGCGTGATCGCCAGAACACCCCATAACCTGTGGGAGCTGGCTTGCCAGCGATGAGGCCCTGACAGCCACAGCAAAACCTCAGCCCCGCACCAAACTCCGAACCGCTTCAATCTCCGGCACTTCACGCTTGCTCATATACACCCGCAACGGCTCGGTGATGTTGATCCGGTCATCGATATTCTGATCCAGCAGCAACTGGATCAGCTCACGCTTCAACGTCAGGGTCGTAGGCGAAGCCTGGGCCCAGACGAATTCGCTGGTCGGAATAATGCCGTCATCCGCCACGTCCATGCCGAATGAGTCTTCGCTGAAACGCACGATGTACTGGCCCGTTTTGCGGTTGAGGCCGACAAAGCCCTTGAGGTCGTCGGCCGCCTGGCAGATGAGTTGGGAGGTGATGCGCATGGTAAACCTCACGAAATGTTGATCGATGGTTTACACGCAGGGCAACTGAACGGCGCGCCCTCTGCCGGGACGTCTGCCGAGGGCAAGCGTACTGCAAACAGCGCCACAAAAGTGCAGGAAAAATCGTTTTTAATAGGTTTATGTCGGTCTGGCGATAGCATGCAATCGATTCAGTTGTTAAAAGGTACGTCTTTGAAAATGCCTGCGAAAGGAACTCGACCATGCCTGCCACTTTCACCAAAAGCGCCCTCATGCTGAGCCTGTTGCTCGGTTTCGGTCAGGCGCATGCCGCCACTCACAGCGATCCGAACGCAGTGGCTGCGGCTCACGGCATCCCGCACCCGGCGGTGATCGCCCACCGTGGCGCGTCGTTTGATGCACCGGAATCCACCGCCGCGGCCTACAAACTGGCCCGTGACCTGGGCGCCGACTATCTGGAAATGGACTTGCAGCGCAGTAAGGACGGCGTGCTGTTCGTCCTGCACGACGACAACCTGCAACGTACCACCGACGTCGCCAGCAAATTCCCGGATCGCAAGGACAGCCCGGCCAACGCCTTCACCATGGCCGAGCTGAAAACCCTCGATGCCGGCAGCTGGTTCAACGCCAAATACCCCGACCGCGCGCGCCCGTCCTACGCTGGGCTGAAAATTCTCACCCTCGATGAAGTCATCGACATCGCCCAGGCCAATCCGCAGCACAAACCGGGCCTGTACATCGAGACCAAAGAGCCGCAGTTGTTTCCCGGCCTCGAGAAAGACCTGAAAGAGAAACTGCAGGATCGCGGCTGGCTCAGCCCGGCCGGCTCGAAACTGGCGAAAAGTGCGCTGGGTGTCGGTCAGGGCAAAGGCAAGGTGATCCTGCAGACCTTCGAGAAGAACAGCCTCGAACTGCTGCAAAAGGAAATGCCGCAAGTGCCGAAGATCCTGCTGTTGTGGGTGGGCGAAGGCAGCATCGAGCCGAAATCCAAGGTGACGTTTGCCGAGTCCGGTGAGAAGGACAAAAACGCTTTCTACGGCAAACAGGAGCCGAAATCCGAAGCCGAGTTTAAACAATGGGTTGATTACGCCAAGGCTCAGGGCGCTATCGGCACTGGCCCTTCGGCGAAGCTGAGCCATGGCGGCGATCAGAGTTATTCGGATCTGGTGCAACCGTGGATGAACCAGTACACCCACGATCAGGGCCTGCTGGTGCACGTCTACACCGTCGATGAACCGGTGGACTTCGACAAAGTCATGGCCGCAGGCGTCGATGGCATCTTTACCAACCGCGCCAGCGAACTGTTGAAGTTCTATGAACGCCCGGCCGCTGCCAGTGTCGATCAGGTGTTGAAGCACAACGGTTTCTGATCGCTGACCGAGGCGTCTTCATCGCGGGCAAGTCACGCTCCCACAGGTTCTGTGCCCGCGTTGTATCGAGAGTTTGCAAATTTAAGGGTGAATTAAGTTGCAGTGGCTAATCTGAACTCACTTCAACAGAACACGCACTTAGACAAACCAAGGAAAGAACTCATGAAAACTTTGACTGCCCTGTTTACTGCTGCTGCCCTGACCCTCACCGCAGGTATCGCTCAGGCTGATGTGCGCGTCGATCAGATTCCTGAGCTGGTCAAGTCTGGCAAGATCAAGTCGCTGGAATCGATGAACGCCGAGGCATTGAAACTGCATCCGGGTGCGACCATTACTGATACCGACCTGGACAACCACTTCAACGGTTACGAGTATGAAGTTGAATTGCGCATGGCCGATGGTACTGAATGGGACGTCGACTTCGATGCCACCACCGGCAAAGTCCTGAGCAACAAGCAAGACACTTGATACACCGCACCACCAAAGCCGCACGATTGAAAGATCGTGCGGTTTTTTTATATCTGGCGTCTGGCCTGGATTATGTGTCGTCAGAAAGATCTTCCCCCCTCACCCCAGCCCTCTCCCCCCGAGGGGGCGAGGGGGCGAGGGGGAAAGGGAGCCGATCAGGGTCCAATGCCGGTTATAGATCACCGGACATCGGCCATGCTCGTGTCGAATTGAGATCGACTGTGTACCGACTCGGAATCCGAATCGGTACACAGTCAAAGGGTCACGCGCTCAGGCGAGCGGTGACTTCGTTCAGTTGCCCGGACAGGCCGTGCAGATTCTGGCTGGCGCTTTCGGTGCGCTGCACGTTGTCGAGGTTGGTGCTGGCAATCGAAGTGATCTCGGTCAGGTTGCGCGAGATGTCCTCGGCGACCGAAGTCTGCTCTTCGGCCGCCGTGGCGATCTGACGGTTCATGTCGCGAATCGCTTCCACCGCGTGGGTGATGCGTTCAAGCATGGCGCCCGCCTGAGTCACTTGCTCGACGCTTTCGTCGCTGCGGGTCTGGCCGCTATCGATGGCTTGCGCCGCGTCTACCGCACCGGTCTGCACACTTTGAATGATCTGGTTGATCTCGATGATCGACTCCGCCGTACGCTGCGCCAGGTTGCGCACTTCGTCAGCAACCACCGCAAAACCACGCCCGGCCTCACCGGCGCGCGCCGCTTCAATCGCGGCGTTGAGCGCCAGCAGATTGGTTTGTTCGGCAATGCCGCGAATCACTTCCAGCACCTTGCCGATGCGGCCGCTGTCGGCTTCGAGACGACGAATGACCGTGGCGGTGTTGGCGATTTCGCTGCGCATCTGCGTGATGGAATGGATGGTGCTTTGCATGACCTTCTCACCCTGCTGGGCGGACTGGTCGGCATCGTCGGCAGCACGCGCGGCATCGGCGGCGTGACGCGCGACTTCCTGGGCGGTGGCGGACATTTCGTTCATCGCCGTGGCCACCTGGTCGGTGCGGTTGAACTGTTCGTTGGTGCCGCCGGCCATGATCGTGGCGATGGCGTTCAATTCGCCGCTGGCGCTGTCCAGATCACTGGCGCTGCGCTGCAAACGGGTGAACGTATCCGCGAGGAAATCGCGCAGGGTATTGGCCGCTGCAGCGAGGTTGCCCAGTTCATCCTGACGGTCGCTGACCACACGTTCGGCCAGTTTGCCGCGGCTCAGTTGGGTGACGTAGTCGATGAGTTTGCGGATCGGCTCGATCAGGTTGCGGTTGACCAGCCACAGGCTCAACAGCCCGATCAACAGACCCGAAACGAGCATCACCAACAGCCCCAGCCACACGGTGCGATCGGCCTCGGCACTGATCAGCGCCGACTGCTCGGTGCCCTGCTTGCGCAATTCAGCGACCAGTTCGCTCATCTGATCGCTGGCAGCGCGGTCGACACCTTTGACCGCCGCGTCGCCGGCAGCAGAATCGCTACCCGCGGCAACGTAGGCATCACGGCCCTTCTGGTAGGCACTAGCCAACTGACGATGCTCTTCACGCAAGCGCTCGATGCGGGTTTTCAGGCTTGGCTCGATGCCTTTCTGGCTGGCCAGTTCGCCGAGGATTCTCTGCACATCGCGCTGGCGATCTTCGAACTGGCTCCAGTACTTGGCCAGATCCGCCGGCTGCTTGCCGCGCAGCAAGACGTTTTTCCACTCCTGTACCTGCACCTTGAATTGCAGGTTGGCTTCGTCGATCAATTGCGAGGTGTGCAACGGGCCGGCGATCAACTGGCTGTAGCTATGCACGCCATTGGACAGGAAATGAAAGCAGGCCAGCGCGATCAACAGCACCGCCAGCAGGCTGCCGCTCAGCAGGGCGAGAATTTGCGCTCTCAGGGATTTTTGCAGCATCGCAGGTACTCAGGACAGGAATGAGGCACGCCCGGATCAGACGTGAAAAGTGGCCGGACTTCCCTGTCGGCGAACCTTGGCCAACGGCCAATGGCGCGCAACCTAACGCACCTGTGATCGGCATGCCAGAGCGTTTCTTGAACAAATCCCGACCGCCGGTAACGTATTGATTTGACGTCATTTTGCTGTCACGCAAACGTCATGTGACATTGCGATGATTCGGCACAGGTGAATCTGTAAATCCCGCCCGGCACCCCTCTCGTAGCGAGCCTCCATGAACCACAGCCTCGACATCAGCCATCGCGATCCTGACCTGTTTGGTTTGCTCTACGGCTTTCGTTTCCTGCCCGGTGAACGGGGCCGCGAAGTCGATTCGGCGACTGCGTTGCGCTGCTTGCAAGACGACAGCGACAGCGGCGAATTCCTCTGGCTGCACTTGAATCTCGCCCACGCCGCGTGCGAGCGCTGGATGAAAAGCAATCTGCAATTGCCCGAAGAGTTTTTCGAGGCGCTGCACGAAGGTTCGCGTTCGACGCGCATCGAGCACGTCGACTCGGCGTTGCTGGCGGTGGTCAACGATGTGGTGTTCAACCTCAGCAGCATGGTGTCGTCGGACGTATCGACGTTGTGGGTGTGCGTACGCAGCAAACTGATCGTCAGTGCGCGCCTGCAACCGTTGCACTCGGTGGACAAATTGCGTTCGTCGGTGAAGGGCGGTGAGCGCTTTCGTTCACCGTCGGAACTGCTCGTGCACCTGCTGCGCGATCAAGGCGAAGTGCTGACGCAGATCGTGCGCAAGACCAGCCTGAGTGTTGATACGGTCGAAGACGAATTGCTCTCCTCGCGCCTGTCGACCAATCGCGCCGAACTTGGCGCCAACCGCCGAGTGCTGGTGCGTCTGCAACGACTGCTGGCATTGGAGCCGGGCTCATTGCTGCGCCTGCTCAACCGCCCGCCGCCGTGGTTGCAGAAGGAGGACGTCAAGGAACTGCGCAAATCCACCGAGGAGTTTGCGCTGATCATCAACGACCTCACCGCCCTCGGCGAGCGCATCAAACTGTTGCAGGAAGAAATCGCCGCCAACCTCAACGAACAGAGCAACCGCACGCTGTTCACCCTGACCGTGGTGACAGTGCTGGCGTTGCCGATCAACATCATTGCCGGTTTTTTCGGGATGAATGTGGGTGGCGTGCCGTTGTCGCAGGATCCGGAGGGATTCTGGATATTGGTCGCGCTGGTGGCGACGTTTACGGTGATTGCGGGGCGGTGGGCGTTTCGTAAGCGTGGGGATTATTAAGATCTTCAGATCATTAACACTCCCACAGGGTTTTGTGGTGATGGTCAGAGCGTCGAGCGGATCACATCCCCCAGCCAATCCATAAACACCCGCACCCGCAGCGGTAAATGTCGTTGCCGCGCATACAGCAATGAAATCCCCATCGACGGCGCGGTGAATTGCGGCAGCACGGTCACCAGTTCGCCGTTGTCCAGATGCGGCTGCATTCCCGTACGCGGCACCTGCGTCAGACCGAAACCGCCCAGGCATGCCGATTCGTAAGCATCAGTGCTGTTGACCGTCACGCTGCCGGCCATTGGCAAGCGCCGAACCTGACCGTCCTGCTCATATACAAACCCTTCCGAACGCGAACCCAGCACGCCAACGTAATGCACCAGCCGATGCTGCGCCAGATCTTCCAGTGTCTGCGGCACACCGTAGCGCGCAAGGTAAGCGGGACTGGCGCAGTTGATCATCGGGAAGTCGCCAAGGTGTCGCGCCACCACGGATTGATCCGGCTGCGCGCCGATGCGCACCACACAATCGAAGCCCTCACTGAGCAGATCAACGCGGCGGTCGGTGCTGCTGATTTCCAATTCCAGGTTCGGATGACGATCCATGAACTGCGGCAGTCGCGGCATGACCAGACGCCGCGACAGAATGTTGGGCATGTCGACGCGAATGCGCCCCGTCAGCGAGGCCTCGTCCTGACGGAACAAGCCTTCGATCTCGTCCATGTGCGAGAGCAGATCCTTGCTGCGTTCGTACAACACCAAACCGTCTTGCGTCGCTTGGACCTTGCGCGTGGTGCGTTGCAGCAACCGCGTGCCGAGCAGCGCCTCCAGCGCTTGCACCTGCTCGGACACCGTCGAACGCGGTAGCCCGAGGCTTTCCCCGGCGAGGGTGAAACTCGATAGCTCACTGACCCGGACAAAGGTGCGCAGCAGTTCCAGTTTGTTCATGGGGGAGCTCTTTGATTGTTCGATTTAGCCGACCAGTGATTCCGGTTTAAGCCTGTTTATCACCTCAGGGCGGATAAATAAACTTTGATCCATCACCACCACTCACCGCAATCGAGGATTTCACATGAGCCGCAAAATCGCATTGATCACCGGCGCCAGCCGGGGCCTGGGCAAAAACGCAGCACTGCACCTCGCCGCTCAGGGCGTGGACATCATCGGCACTTATCACAGCCGAGCGGATGAAGCGCAAGCGCTGGTCGTCGAACTGGAAAAACTCGGCGCAAAAGCCGTGATGCTGCAACTGGACGTCGGCCGCAGCGAAAGTTTTGCCGCATTCGGTACGCAGTTCGAGCAGGCGTTGCGGGAACAGTTCGAACGTCAGCGTTTCGATTTTCTGATCAACAATGCCGGGTTCGGTCTGCATGTGAGTTTCGCCGAGACCACTGTCGAGCAGTTCGACATGTTGATGAACGTGCATTTCAAAGGGCCGTTCTTCCTGACTCAGCAACTGCTGCCGCTGATCAATGACGGTGGGCGAATCATCAACGTGTCCAGCGGCCTCGCGCGTTTCAGCATCCCGGGCGCCAGTGCCTATGCAGCGATGAAAGGTGCGATGGAAGTGCTGACCCGCTATCAGGCCAAGGAGTTGGGCTCACGCCAGATCACCGTGAATACCCTGGCACCCGGCGCCATCGAGACCGACTTTGGTGGCGGTGCGGTGCGCGACAATTCGGCGGTGAACGCGATGGTCGCCGACAACACCGCGCTGGGCCGTGCCGGGCAGCCGGATGATATCGGCGGTGCACTGGCATTGTTGCTGTCGCCGGGTGCGCAGTGGATCAATGGTCAGCGGGTTGAGGCGTCGGGGGGGATGTTTCTCTAATTTGCCAACTCGCTGATAGCCCTGTTGGTGAGGGCCATTGTGGTGAGGGGATTTATCCCCTCACCACAGGTTGTATTCCAATTTTTAAGCAGTGCGAGCCATCAACACACGCTCGCGCACCACGTCATACCCCCAGTGATAAACGTAGGTGTACGGCAGGAAAAACAGCAACACGCCGATGTCGAGTAAAAACGCCTGCCACAGGCTGACCGACAACCACCAGGCAATCAGCGGCACGCCCATCACGATCAAACCACCCTCGAACAGCAACGCATGCACTACCCGCACCCAAGCGTTGTGGGCGACATTCATGCGCTCAAGCATGCGGTCGAAAAACCGGTTGAACACCACGTTCCAGCCCAGCGCCAGCATCGCGATCAGCACCGTCACCGCGCCCATGTCGAGCAGCGGTTTTTTCATGATCCACGCCAGCAATGGCGTGCAGATCAGAATCGCCAGCAGTTCGAAACCGACAGCTTGGAAGATACGTTCAGTAATGGATTTTTGGGCAGTCATGGCCTGAGTCCTTGAGTGAAGATGGTTGCCATGATCCACCCCCGCACCGATACTTCAAAACCAATAACCATCGATCAAGGCGATAGTTCATGGCATCCCAAGAAGTGCTGTTGGCGTTTGTCCAAGCGGCGACCCAAGGATCATTTTCGGCGGCAGCGCGCAAACTCGGCCGCAGTCAGTCGACGATCAGCGCGGCGGTGGCGAGTCTGGAGATTGATCTGGATCTGGTGCTGTTCGATCGCAGCAGCCGCAAACCGACCCTGACACCCGCTGGCCACGTGATGCTGCAACGGGCCGAGGCGATTCTTACGGCCAACAGTCGTCTGGAAATGACCGCGCGGCAATTGTCCCAAGGGGTCGAACCGAAACTGACAGTGGCGATTTCCGACACCTATCAATCCGCGCGTTTTGAAGCGGCGCTGTTCGGGTTCGAGCAGCGTTATCCGGATTTGGAACTTGAATGCCTGATCGCCGAGTGCGATGACTTGATCGAACTGGTGCAGCGCGGCCGGGCGCATCTGGCGTTCGCCGAGATGCAGGACAATTACCCGCCGGACCTAGTGACCTCGACCGTGGCTGAGCGCACCGATATTGCACTGTTCGTCAGCCGCGAACATGCGCTGGCAACGTTGGAACACGTCGATCAGCCAATCCTGGAGCAGCATCGCGAGTTGCGTCTGGCGACGATCGTCAATCCCTATGACAGTCGTGCCAAGGGCCGCGTGTGGTCGGCGCCGAGTTATCTGATGCTGATGGAAATGGCCGAAATGGGTTTCGGCTGGGCACCGCTACCGCGCTGGCTGGTGGGGCGCTTCGGCAACGGCACGCTGGTGGAACTGACGGTACGCGGCTGGCCGAAACCGGTGTTTGTCGATGCCTTGTGGTCGCGGCTATATCCGCCGGGGCCGGCGGGGAGCTGGTTGTTGAGCAAGATGCTGGAATAAGCGGCGCGCCGAATCGCCCTCACCCCAGCCCTCTCCCGGGGGGAGAGGGGGCCGACCGAGGTGTCTGGCGTTATACATCGACCTGAAAGATTGCGTCGATTACGGATTCACAGCGAATCTTTCAAGTCAGTGAAACTCTCCAATATCCCACGATCAGTCCCCTCTCCCTCTGGGCGGTCCGACGTTTCGGGAGGGCTAGGGTGAGGGCCGTTCCAGCGCCAAGAGCCGCCCTTCAATAAACCGCCGCTCCGGCTCTTGCCGCGTCAACTCCAACGCCCGCAAATAAGCCACCCGCGCCTCCTCCACCCTGCCCAACTGCCGACAAAACTCCGCACGCGCCGAATGCGCCAGGTGGTAATCCTGCAATTCGCCGCGATTCAGAATCCCTTCAATCAGCGTCAGCCCTGCCAACGCCCCATCCCGTTTGGCCACTGCTACCGCGCGATTCAACTCGATCACCGGCGAAGGCATCGCCCGCAGCAACACGTCATACAGCCCGACGATCTGCTGCCAATCCGTTTCCGCTGCCGTCGGCGCCTCGGCATGCACCGCCGCAATCGCCGCTTGCAGGCAATACTGTCCAAACTGCCGCGTGGTCAGCGCGCGCTCGACCAGCGCACAACCTTCAGCGATCAATTCAGCATCCCACTGCGAGCGATCCTGATCGTCCAGCAGCACCAACTCACCATCGGGCGAAGTCCGTGCCGGACGCCGGGACTCATGCAACAACATCAATGCCAGCAACCCCATCACCTCCGGCTCCGGCAACAACTCCACCAATAATCGCCCGAGCCGGATCGCCTCACGGGTTAGCTCTTCGCGGGTCAGCTCAGCGCCCATCGACGCCGAATAACCTTCGTTGAACACCAGATAAATCACCCGCAGCACACTGTCGAGGCGCTCGGGCAGTTCGCTCAGGCTCGGCACTTGATAAGGGATTTTCGCATCACGGATCTTGGCTTTCGCACGCACGATGCGCTGGGCAATGGCCGCCGGCGCCGAGAGGAATGCCCGAGCGATCTCCTCGGTGGTCAGGTCGCAGACTTCACGCAAGGTCAGCGGCACTTGCGCATCCGCCGCCAGCGCCGGGTGGCAACAGGTAAAGATCAGCCGCAGGCGATCGTCTTCCACGTCTTCGTCGCTCCAGTCGGCCTGTTCGAGCTCTTCCAGTTGCGCCAGCAACAATGGCTGCGAGGCTTTGAAGCGTGCTCGGCGGCGTAACACGTCGATCGCCTTGAAGCGCCCGGTCGACACCAGCCAGGTGCGTGGATTATCCGGCACGCCGTCGCGCTGCCAGCGCTCGACCGCGACAAAAAATGCCTCGTGCAAGGCTTCTTCGGCGAGGTCGAAATCGCCAAGCAAGCGGATCAACGTCGCCAGAATCCGCCGCGAGTCTTCGCGATAGACCTGCTCGACCCGCGTCCTCACCTCAGACATTCAACTGCCGCACGGGGCGCACTTCAACGCTGCCAACCCGGGCCGCCGGAATGTTGCCGGCGACCTGAATCGCTTCGTTAAGATCCTTGGCGTCGATCAGGTAGAAGCCGGCCAGTTGCTCCTTGGTTTCGGCGAACGGCCCATCGGTGATCGACAGTTTGCCGTTGCGCATGCGCACCGTGGTGGCGGTCTGTACCGACTCCAGCGCCTCGGCGGCCACCATTCGCCCGCTGCCCTGAATTGACTCGGCATAGGCCCAGCATTCGGCGTCTTCAGGGCTGTCGGGCGACGAGTGCAGCACGCGTTCATCGCTGTAGACCAAGCATAGATATTTCATGGCGTTCTCCTGATTCGAACGGATCAACTATGGCTGAAGATCACGGTTGCACATCGAATAGCGTGGCGCCGCTCATCGGATCAAACGGTGCCGACCAGTGTTCATGCGCAATCCGCCACGCGCCGCCAACCTGCCGATAGCACGCGGTGACGCGCATCCAGCAGCTTTGGGTTTCGCCCTTCTCGTTGGTGCCGCCGCAATTGGCCACCCAGTGGGCGAAGGCGATGGTGTCGGCGGTCTCGATGACGATTTCCTGAAACTCGAAGATGTGCGGGCCGGGGCACATTTCCATGCACGCTATCCAATGCGCGCGGTAGGCCGGTTTGCCCTTGAATTGCAGGGCCTTGATCGCGTCAAACGAGACGATGTCATCGGCATACAACGCCATGACTTTCTCCACGTCCTTGGTCATGACGGCGTCGCGGTAGGTATTGATCAGGGTTTGAATTTCAGACTGTGCGCTCATGGTGTTCTCCGTGGTTTTTGTTGTGAAGACACCCTTAGTCGTTCGGCGCATCGGCTGATCGACAGACAAAACAAAAAATTTCCGCAGGAGGCAAAGTCGCTAGAATCCGAGGCTCATCTTTGTAGGAAAAAGGAAATTCCCGTGTCAGCCCAACTCGTGCCGTACGACAGCCTGAACGCCCAGCAGCGTCAGCAAGTCGAGGCGATTGAAATCCATCCCGAGCAGATCAAGTTCTCCGGCGACATTCACGGCGCCCTGCATACCTTGCTGTCGAAACCCGGCCCCGGCGTGAAGGGTTTTGCGCTGTTGGCGGATGAAGTGCCAGTGGCTTTCCTGCTGCTCAAGCGTCCGCCGGTGTTGCCGGCATGGGCCGATGAACACAGCGCCACGCTGCACGCGTTGCAGGTCGATCGCCGTTCGCAGGGCAAGGGTTACGGCAAGGCGTGTCTGCAAGCGTTGCCCGAAGTGGCGCGTGAGGCATGGCCGGAGATCAAGGGACTGGAGCTGTCGGTAGACGCCGACAACGAGGCTGCTATCGCGCTGTACGCCAAACACGGCTATGTCGACAGCGGCGAAGCGTACAAGGGCCGAATCGGTTACGAGCGGCGCATGGGTCTGTTTTTCTAAATCGTCGAGGGATGCCAGTTCGACGCCGACACGTATGACCGCGAAGCGCCGGCAAGAGTGCGCGACAGCCTCTATTAACGCGTAACCGCAAACACCGCAAAAACCTGTGGGAGCTGGCTTGCCAGCGATGGCGTCGGCACATCAAACATTAATGTCGACGGAACCACCGCTATCGCTGGCAAGCCAGCTCCCACAGGTTTCGCGTGACGCCTTAAAGAGTCAGGATCATCTCGTGCCACGCCATCCCGCCGTGATCCGACTCCGACGGTTTGATGTAGGCGAAGCCAAACCCGGCATACAACGGGATGTGCTTTTCCTTGCACATCAGGTGAATCGTCGCTTTATCCATCCCGCGCATGCGCTCGATGAACTCGGCCAACAAGCGCTTGGCCAGCCCCTGCCCCTGATAATCCGGGTGCACCACCACCGACATGATCACCACATTCGGCCCCGCCGGATCATGGCCGATCAGTTCCTTGAAAGCCTCATCCGACATCTGCACATCGAACGCCGCGCCGGAGTTGATAAAACCGGCGACCTCGCCGTCCACCTCGGCAACGATGAAGCCATCCGGCCACGTCGCGATGCGCGTGGCGATCTTCTCGCGAGTGGCGGCTTCATCGCCTTCGTAGGCAACGGTTTCGATGGCGTAGCAGCGATCCAGGTCAGCGGCGCTGACGTGGCGAATGACGGTGTTCATGGCGGCTCGGAATCAATCGGCAAAAGGTGGCCAATCATAAGTCAACGAGGTTGGCATTTCGATAAATCGCGCCCTCTGCTAACACCGCTTTGTACCTATGACAACTGTCAAACCTGACAGCTATACGCGCCGCTCAATTGACCCTCTAATTAAATAGCCAACGTCGTCGTCCAGAACGTCAGGACAGGTTGCCCTTAACTCTGACTATGGAAGGAAGATTTATGAGCCTCTGCGCCAGCATTACCCCTGGGCAATTCGACAATAGTTTTGGCATGGAACAAAACGGTACTGTCCGTACCGACGCACACCATATCAGCGGTCAATCCGCACTGCTGTCCGATGGATCATTCGTGACTGTCGGTTACCTCGAAGCCAACCCAGATGCCCGTTTAGGGTCAATAAAACATAGCGCGGACGGTTTTTTCGACGCTGATTACGGTGTGGTGACTCTACCCGTTACTTTGACCAGAAGTGTCTATGCGATAGCCGCGCAACCTGACGGGAAGGTTGTGGTGTTAGGTGCATACAGGGAGGGCAGTAATCCTGACAAAGCTTACCTGGCACGCCTTTCAGCCAATGGCGAACTGGACCAGACCTTTGCCGAAGGCGGGCTGAAATTTCTCGAGCAGAAGATCGCCAATAATTCATTAAATGTTTTTGCACTGACCGTGCAACCGGACGGAAAAGTACTTGCTGCCTTCACCGATGGATCATCGAGCACGATCATTCGACTGGACAAGAACGGCCAGCCAGACAATTTTGGCCAGGACGGCATGGTTCTTTTACCCAACACCATTATTCAAAGCCTGGCACTTCACCAAGGCGGGTTCCTTGTCGGCGGACACGACCGCATGGAGGGCATCGTTTTGCGCTATCTCGATAGCGGCAGTCGAGATCCTGCTTTCGCCAACAATGGGGCATTCAAATTCAAAATCAAATCAGGCCTGGCGTGCGTTTTCGCATTGGCCACTGAGGTCAATGGAAACATCACACTGGCAGGCGCTGCGTGGCACCTGCCGTCGGAGACCAACTTCATCGCCCGACTTTTGCAGGACGGACGCTTCGATGGTAGTTTCAACCAGGGTACTGTTTTGGAGACAGGCACAGGCAATGGCGTCTATAAGGCGCTGGCCATTCAAGCCGACGGCAAAGCCCTTGCACTCGCCCGCGATCAATATAGAGGGTTTCTCGTCAACGTCGTTCGACATAACCCTAACGGCCAATGGGATAGCACTTTTGGCGAGGGCGGCGTGGCACTGGGCTATAGCGATCCTCAAGGACGCCCCCAGGACTCCCAGGTCGACAAGATCAAGATTCAACCAGACGGAAAAATACTGGTGTCCGGATTTTACCGGGCCGCCTCTTACATCGGTCGCCTGCTCGGGTAAAACGGCACCGATTGAAACGTTCTCATATCAACTCATCGCTGCAGGGTAAACCTGCGTATAGACGCCTTCACTGAAAGCGCTGACGAAACGGCTGCCTGATCCGTCTCGTCAGCGTGCCTCAGGCTTTCAGCGGCAGCCAGATTTCCAGCGTGCCGGTGTGCAATTTGGGGTTGAAGTCTTCGCTGTAGCGCTCGAATTCCGGCGCATCCGCCGCCTCGCGACCGGACTGCGGCAGCCAGGTTTTCCAGATGTGCTGGAAGGTCGCCGGCAATTGGTCCAGAGAGCCCTTGTGCTCGAACACCGCGTAATCCTGCGGTTGCACCTCGATCCAGCGGTACTGCTCCGGCAGGTCATCGAGTTTGCTGATCTCGACCCCGGCGATGTATTCGAAACCACCCTTGCCGTCCGCATTGCAGCAGACGCCGAAGGTCACTTCGTTCTTTTGCCCGGGAATCTTGCCCAGGTGCGGGATGAATTTTTCCCACAGTTCGGGAATGCCATCGGTGGTGTCCTGAGTAAATCTTCCGCCAAGCCCTGCTATCAGCAGGAAGTGTCCATGTTCGAAGCGAGGTTCTGCCACTTCGACGCGTGTTTGCTCATCCATGACTCGACTCCTGGAACGAAAAAAGTGGGTTCGGCTGGGAGTATAGAAGCCAAACCCGATTCGCAACATTACAGCGTATGCAAGGCCTCGGCCGCGCCCGACCCGACAAACTCGTTGTAGCCAGATACGATCACGTACACCGCGAAATAGCAGAAGATCGCCGCAGATGCCATATAGGAGTAACGCAGCAGTTTATCCCCCAACAGCTTGCCACCATGGCTGGCGGCGAAGCACAAGCCTGCCGACCACAACAGCCCGGCGCACAGAAACCCGCCGAGAAACAACGCCGAGCTCAAAGGCCCGCCGCCACCCGAGCGAGCGATCAACGTGCCGCCTACCGCAGCGAACCAGAGAATCGCGCTCGGCGAGGACATGGCGAGGAAAATCCCCCGCAAGAACTCCTTGCGATGGGAGTTGTGCCCCACTTCCGCCGTCTCGGCCAACAGCGTCTCGTGGTGGATCGCCGAATAAATCATTTTCGCCGCGAAGTAGATCAGCAGCGCCGAACCGCCGATCCACAGCACCCAGCGCACGCTTTCGTATTGCAGCAAAACGGTCATCCCGGCGAGCGCCAGCACCGCGTAAATCAGGTCGCCGACACAGGTGCCGAGACCCAGCGCAAAGCCCTGAAAGTAACCGCGCTGCATGGCCAGCGTGATCATTGCGATGTTGGCCACACCGATATCCAGGCACAGCGAGAGGCTTAGCAAGAAGCCGCTGGTAAATTCCATCAACCGATTTCCTTGGGAAAAATTGTTTACGCACGGGCTGGACAGTCTGCCATCACTGCCCTTATCTTCGCCAACAGGTCACCGCAGTGACCAGCGTCGCTCGGACGGTTCCGGGCGCTTACGTTATCCGAGGCAACAATGGCCGAACAAGGTTCGCCGCGCCGCTTTGCGCGCATAGATCGACTCCCCCCTTACGTTTTCAACATCACCGCCGAGCTGAAGATGGCCGCGCGGCGTCGTGGTGAAGACATCATCGACCTGAGCATGGGCAACCCCGACGGGGCCACGCCGCCGCACATTGTCGAAAAACTCGTGCAAGTCGCCCAGCGCGACGACACCCACGGTTACTCCACGTCCAAGGGCATTCCGCGCCTGCGCCGGGCGATTTCCAATTGGTACAAGCAACGCTACGAGGTCGATATCGACCCGGAAAGCGAAGCCATTGTCACCATCGGTTCCAAGGAAGGCCTGGCGCATCTGATGCTGGCGACCCTTGACCAGGGCGACACGGTGCTGGTGCCGAACCCGAGTTACCCGATTCACATCTATGGCGCGGTGATTGCCGGCGCTCAGGTGCGTTCGGTGCCACTGGTGCCGGGCGTGGACTTCTTCGCCGAGCTGGAACGGGCGATTCGCGGCTCGATCCCGAAGCCGAAGATGATGATCCTTGGCTTCCCGTCGAACCCGACCGCGCAGTGCGTGGAGCTGGATTTTTTCGAACGAGTGATCGCCCTGGCCAAGCATTACGACGTGCTGGTCATCCACGATCTGGCTTACGCCGACATCGTCTACGATGGCTGGAAAGCCCCGTCGATCATGCAAGTGCCGGGCGCCAAGGACATCGCGGTGGAGTTTTTCACCCTGTCCAAGAGCTACAACATGGCCGGTTGGCGCATCGGTTTCATGGTCGGCAATCCGGAACTGGTCAACGCCTTGGCGCGGATCAAGAGCTATCACGACTACGGCACGTTCACCCCGCTGCAAGTGGCGGCCATTGCTGCGCTGGAAGGCGATCAGCAGTGCGTGAAAGACATCGCCGAACAATACCGGCAGCGCCGCAATGTGCTGGTCAAAGGCCTGCATGAACTGGGCTGGATGGTCGAGAATCCGAAGGCTTCGATGTACGTCTGGGCGAAGATTCCCGAGGCTTACGCGCATCTGGGCTCGCTGGAATTCGCCAAGAAACTGCTGGCCGAGGCCAAGGTCTGCGTCTCGCCGGGCGTGGGTTTTGGTGAGTATGGTGATGATCATGTGCGCTTCGCACTGATCGAAAACCAGGACCGCATTCGTCAGGCCGTGCGCGGGATTCGCGGGATGTTTCGGGCGGATGGGCTGGCGCCGAAAACTGCGATTTAACCATAACCTGTGGGAGCGAGCTTGCTCGCGAAGGCGTCGTACCAGTCGATACACCTTTGGCTGATCTACCGCTTTCGCGAGCAAGCTCGCTCCCACAGTGGTAATACATTCAGCCTGATTTCATCACCCACAAAAAAACCGCATCGCTGCGGTTTTTTTGTGTCTGCCGAAAGGCCGTTTACACGAACATCGACAACAGCAGAATAAAGCCCAACGCGACCACGGACAGGATGGTTTCCATCGCCGTCCAGGTCTTGAACGTCTCGGCCACGGTCATGTTGAAGTATTGCTTCACCAGCCAGAAACCAGCGTCGTTGACGTGGGACAGGATCAGCGAACCGGCACCGGTCGCCAGCACCAGCAGCTCACGGTTGACGCCCGGGATCATCCCGACCACCGGCACCACGATGCCCGCGCCAGTGATGGTCGCGACGGTTGCAGAGCCGGTAGCAATACGGATCACCGCCGCCACCAGCCATGCCAGCAGGATCGGCGAGATTTGCGCGCTGACCGCCATGTGGCCGATCACGTCGCCCACACCGCTGGTCACCAGCATCTGCTTGAAGCCACCGCCAGCACCGATGATCAGGATGATCGCGGCGGTTGGCGCCAGGCTCGCATCCAGCCACTTGAGGATCTGGTTGGACCCAATGCCCTGCTTGTAGCCGAAGGTGTACAGCGACAGCAGCAATGCCAGCAGCAGTGCCGAGATCGGGTGACCGATCATGTCCATCCAGGTACGGAAGAAGTTACCGTCCGGCAGCGCGACGTCAGCGAAGGTTTTCAGCAGCATCAGGAACACTGGCAGCAGCACAGTGATCAGGGTGATGCTGAAGCTCGGCAGGACGGCGGAATCATTTTCACGGGCCAGTTGATCGACCAGTTCCTGATTCGGGTGACCCGGAATGTGCTTGGCGATGAACGTACCGAAGATCGGCCCGGCAATGATTGCAGTCGGCAGCGCAACGATCAGACCGTACAGGATGGTCTTGCCGATATCCGCGCCGAACACGCCGATGGCCAGCAGCGGACCCGGGTGCGGTGGCACCAGACCGTGCACGGCGGACAGGCCGGCGAGCAGCGGGATACCGATCTTGATGATCGACACGCCCGTACGGCGGGCAACGATGAACACCAGCGGAATCAGCAGTACGAAGCCGATTTCGAAGAACAGCGGAATGCCCACCAGGAACGCGGCGAACATCATTGCCCACTGGACTTTGTCCTTGCCGAACGCGCGAATCAGGGTTTGGGCAATCTGGTCTGCCCCGCCCGACTCGGCCATCATTTTGCCGAGCATGGTGCCCAGCGCGAGGATGATGCCGACAAAACCGAGCACGCCACCAAAGCCGTCCTGGAACGCTTTGATGATGGTGCCGATCGGCATGCCAGACGTCAGGCCGAGGAATGCGGCGGCGATGGTCAGGGCAATGAACGGGTGAATCTTGAACTTGGTGATCAGGATGATGAGTCCGATCACCGTGACCACTGCATCGAGCAGCAGGAACGTGTCGTGGGACATGCCAAACATTAGGGGTGTCTCCTGGCTTGTTGTTGTTATTAAAGCGGGTTAATCAGAAGTCGTAAGGACAGCGCTATCTGCATGCACATACTCATACCGCCTGTTTCAGGCCGTTGGCCTGCCACCAGTGGTGAGCCTGAGCCGCCAGTTCTTCAACGCTGTGAATCGAAGCATTCAACGCCAGGGTCAACGGTTCGCCCTTGGGCGATTCGAGGGTGGCGAACTGGCTTTCGATCAACGTGGCCGGCATGAAGTGGCCCGGACGATGGGACACACGCTCGGCGGCAACTTCAGGGGTCAATTCAAGAAACACAAAGCCCAGGCCCGGCAAGGCACTGCGCAAGATTTCGCGATAACTGAGTTTGAGGGCCGAGCAGGTCAGCACCGGGCGCTGGCCCGTGGCGTCAACGCGGCGCAGTTCCTCGCACAGGCTGTCGAGCCAGCCGGCACGGTCGTCGTCGTTCAGGGGGATCCCCGCGCTCATCTTTTCGATGTTCGCGGCCGGATGGAAAGTATCGCCTTCAATGGCAGTGGCGCCGCTCAAGTGGCACAGGGCCTCGCTGACGCAAGTCTTGCCGCAACCGGCAACGCACATGATGACCAGGGCGGTGATGGGATGATTCATGTAACACCTCAGCGCGCAGACAGCGCTACCTTTGCAAGCTATGACTCTAGAGCACAGGTAGAAGTTGCCGACGCCTTCTTGTCGTTTTTTTGGGTTGCAGCAGGTTTGTTCCTAACACCAAAAAGCGAAGATCAGGCAGGACCTCGCTTACGCATTTACAGCTGCATCAGGACAGCGCTACCTTAGTGCCTTGATTTTTGTTTGGCAAGCCGCCCGATGACCACTCCTAAAAACGATAAAAATACCCGCACCACCGGCCGTCCCACCCTTAATGAAGTTGCTCGCCTTGCCGGTGTCAGCCCGATTACCGCTTCCCGTGCCTTGCGCGGGGTCAGCACCGTGGCCACCGAACTGGTGGAAAAAGTCCAGAAAGCCGCCCTCGAACTCAACTATGTGGTTAACCCTGCCGCCCGCGCTTTGGCCTCGGCGCAGAGCCATTCTGTGGTGGTTTTGGTGCCTTCACTGTCCAACCTGTTGTTCATCGATACGCTGGAAGCCATTCATCGGGTTTTGACGCCCAAGGGCTTCGAAGTGCTGATCGGCAACTTCCACTATTCCCGTGACGAAGAAGAAAACCTGCTGCGCAACTACATGGCCTATCAGCCACGCGGTTTTCTGCTGACCGGGTTTGATCGCACCGAAAGTTCGCGACGGATGATCGAGGCGAGCAACATTCCCTGCGTGTACATGATGGAACTGGACAGCGCCGCCGGCGTGAATTGCG
This sequence comes from Pseudomonas sp. NPDC098747, assembly GCF_044760045.1. Classification (NCBI taxonomy): domain Bacteria; kingdom Pseudomonadati; phylum Pseudomonadota; class Gammaproteobacteria; order Pseudomonadales; family Pseudomonadaceae; genus Pseudomonas; species Pseudomonas sp. NPDC098747. Next base: position 39,893 of record NZ_JBIWAL010000020.1, read on the forward strand.
TAGGGTTCTCGCAGCTCAGCGCAGGGGAAACGGCGGCCGAGCATTTGCTTTCTCGTGGACGCAAGCGTCTGGCTTACATCGGTGCACAACTTGATCAGCGCACGTTGCTGCGTGGCGAAGGTTTTCGCAAAGCGTTGCAGAAGGCCGGGCGTTATGACCCGGATCTGGAAGTGCTGACCCCACGCGCTTCGTCGGTAGGATTGGGTGGCGAGTTGTTTCTGCAATTGCTGGCGGCGCACCCGGATGTCGATGCGATCTTCTTCGGCAACGATGACTTGGCGCAGGGGGCATTGCTGGAAGCGCTGCGCCACGGCATCAAGATCCCTGAGCAAGTGGCGATTCTGGGCTTCAACGACTTGCCGATGTCCGAGCACATGGTGCCGCGCTTGAGCAGCATCAACACCCCGCGCGAGGCGATTGGCCGGCGCGCGGCGGAGCAGATGCTGACATTGATGGCGGGCAACAATGTCGCACGGCCGGTGGAAGACATGGGCTTCGAGCTGAAGATCCGCGAAAGTACCTGAGCCTGTCCTGCAGGGATTATGTGCACACTGCAAAACCCTGTGGGAGCGAGCTTGCTCGCGAAGACGTCGTGTCAGTCAGCTCATACTTCACTGACACACCCTATTCGCGAGCAAGCTCGCTCCCACAGGTTTTGATGTCGTACACAGAGGCTGCGATCATGCCCTTGCGACACTGGATCTGTGCAGGAGTCAGTGGCCGAGCAATTCGACCAAGGCCAATGCGCCCTTCTGTAGCGGCTGGCTCTTGAGCCACACCGCGTGTACCGGCAGCACCAGACCGTTCTCGATGTTGCGAAAATTCAGCCGCTTCAAGCGCCCCGAATCGAGCCGCGACTGCACCACCGACAGCGGAAAATTGCCCCAGCCCAATCCCGCCTCGACCATTTCCATCGCTGTTTCCAGCGTATCGGTGCGCCAATGAGATTCAGCCACCAACGGCCGGGTTTCGCTGATCGGCAAGTCACGGCTGGCAACGAAGATTTGTCTTACATGCACCAGGTCTTCCAGAAACAAATCCTGCCCCTGCAACAGCGGACTGTCCGCCGCCAGCGTAGCGATCATCCGTTCGCTGCCGACAAACTGAAAGCGTTCCAGCACGTTCATGCTCAACCCGGCGAACGCCAGGCACAAACTGACGCGGCCGCTGTGCAGCATCGCCAGCACATCATCCTGCGGCGCCGTCAGTACTTCGATGTCGAGCAGCGGATGGCGCTCGGCAATCTCCTTGAGCGCCGCCAGCAAACGCCGACGGTCGATGTCGGCGACCACGCCGATCGACAACTTGCTCTCCAACCCCAACGACAACTCCACCGCGTGCACTTGCAGTTGCTTGAGCTGCCCGGCAATCAGCCTCGCGTGCGGGACCAATGAAAGCGCCATCGCCGTCGGTTGCGGTTCGCGATGGCTGCGATCAAACAGCGAATAACCGAGTTCGGCTTCAAGGTTGCCGATGCCCATGCTCACTGCAGACGGGACTTTGCCCAACGCGCGGGCGGCGGCGGAAAAAGAACCGCGTTCAATCACCGCGAGGAACAGTTCAATGCTGTCGCTGTTGAAATTCAATGGATCAACCTATCAATAGAATTGAAAGCTTCTGACTTTTTCTGTCAACCCTATTGAAGCTATCTTTCGCCGCCTCCGCCAGTCCCGCTGGCCAACAAATGGCAAGAAAGAGGCAAATCTGCATGCAAGGCGTCAAACGCAAACTGGTCTATGTGTCGCTCTACGAAGTGATCGGCATGACCTTCTCCGCCCTCGGTCTGGCGCTGTTGTCGGGCACCTCACCGGGCAGCACAGGGCCGTTGGCAGTGATCATCACGACCATCGCCGTCACCTGGAATTTCATCTATACCTCGATGTTCGAGCACTGGGAAAGCCGCCAGCCGTCGCGCACACGCACCGTGAAACGGCGTATCGCCCACGCAATCGGTTTTCAACTGACGTTGATTGTGTTCCTGATTCCGTTGATCGCCTGGTGGATGAACATCAGTCTGGTGCAGGCGTTCCTGCTGGATCTGGCGCTGATCATCTTCATCCCTTGCTACACGTTTGCGTTCAACTGGCTGTTTGATCGGGTGTTTGGTCTGCCCGCTTCGGCGTTGCCGGACTCTGCTGCTGCGGCGTAAATCGTCAGCCACTGCAGCGACGTCAAGGACAGGCGCCAAGATGGCCGACAAGTTTCTGGCTGCACTTTGAACCGCTGAATACATAGCAACCAATGTGGGAGCGAGCTTGCTCGCGAAGGCGACGTTACATTCAACATCAAAGTTGATTGATCCACCGCTTTCGCGAGCAAGCTCGCTCCCACAGGGTTATGGGGTGATCAGGCTTATATCAGTTAAGTTGCAGGGTCTCATTGAACTGGCTGATCGCATCCACCACATGCCGCGAGCCCTGCTGGATTTCCAGAATCACCTCCCCCGCCTCGTTCGCCAGTTCCACCCCGAGCCCGGTACGGCTCAAACTTGATTGCATGCTCGACACGGCACTCAACGACAAGTCGTGGTTCTTGCGCACCACCTCGACAATCTCCAGAGTCGCCTGACTGGTGCGAGCTGCCAGGCTGCGCACCTCATCCGCAACCACCGCAAAACCCCGCCCGTGTTCGCCGGCCCGCGCCGCTTCGATGGCCGCGTTGAGCGCCAACAAATTGGTCTGATCGGCAATCCCGCGTATGGTCTGGACGATGGTGCCGATGATGTCCGACTGCTTGCTGACCGCATCAATGCTGACCGCCGCTTCGTTGAGGTCGCGGGAAATGTCCTGAATGATCTGCACCGTTTGCTGCACGACTTGTGAGCCTTTTTGCGCGCAGGCGTCGTTTTGTACCGAGGTGCTGTGGGCCGATTCCGCGGCGTTCTGCAACGTGGTCATCTGGTGGGTGATGTCGCTGGCGAACTTGACCACTTTGTACAAGCGTCCCTTGGCGTCGAACAACGGGTTGTACGAGGCTTCCAGGTAAACCATTTGCCCGGACTTGTTCTTGCGTTCGAAGCGATGAGAGTGATATTCGCCGCGATTGAGCGAAGCCCAGAATGCCTTGTACTGCGCCGATTCGGCATCGGCCCGATGGCAAAACATACTGTGGTGGTGGCCGACCACTTCGTTGAGCGCGTACTGCGTGGTCTTGAGGAAATTTTCATTGGCGGCAATCACATTGCCCTCTGGCGTGAACTCGATCACCGCCATCGAGCGACTGATCGCCGCCAGCATGCTTTCCTCTTCATGCTCCTTGTTGATCCGCGCGGTAATGTCCGAGGCGACTTTGATCACGCTTTTTACTTGATTGTCCGCGCCATAGACCGGCATGTAACTGGCTTCGAGCCAGACTTCCTTGCCGCTCTTGTTCAAGCGCAGGAACGTCCCGCTGATCGGCTCCCCCCGAGCCAGGTCACGCCACAACTTCGCGTACTCCTCGCTGCGGTAGAACGCCTCTTCGCAAAAGATCCGGTGATGTTTGCCACGCACTTCTTCGGCACCGTAACCCATGGTCTTGCAGAAGTTTTCATTGGCATCCAGGACGATGCCATCGGGGCTGAACTCGATCATCGCCATTGAACGGCTGATCGCTGCCAACTTGGCGTTGGCCTCAGTCAGAGCACAGCTAAAGCGCTCGATTTCCTGCAGATCAGCCTTGTGATGTAGGTTGAACATGGTTGTATCACCTTCCGCGCGTTCTTTTGATTTGATGAAAGTTCAGGTCTTTCAGAATCCACCACTACGTTCCATAGAACAGGCACACGCCTTCCTCCACGAGAGGAAGTTGTCAGGTGATAAATGATGATCAATCGGAACGTCCATGCAGCAACGCTCTAATCAAGACATCCTTCTCTTGATAGCCCGCACGCGGGCCAGCCCTAACGTGTTGAAGAAAGTCCATTTAAATGACGCTCCTTGTTGGTTCAGTGTCGGTGCCTCGGATTGCGCACTCTGGCAGCATGAATCACGGACTAACCTCATGTACTCGACATGCTTTGGCATGACGATCGACATAGTTAGTTAGGTGTCAGCATAGCCAGCGCAAAGGCTAGCGCAAGGCCACTAGTCGGCCAGTATCTGGCACTTTTTGCACAAGAAACGGTTCAGCAGAAAACTAAACGTCTTCAGCGGGAGACTTTGTTTACAACGGCGGGGATGAGTCTTGCAGATTATTTTCTGTTTAAGGCAGGAGCCCGAGAACCGGGCTCCTGAGGGGACGTGATCAGTGGCCGAAGACGTCGACCTTCTTGGCTTTTTTCTCCGCACGTTTTTCAATGGCGGTCTTGGCCGGTTTCTTCTTCGCGGCTTTCTTTGAATCCATACCTTTGGACATGTCAAATACTCCACTCACAGGGCTGTAGGCTCAGGTATACACCTATCCCGTGACGCACGTTCTTTTATAATCGCCGCAACACTCACCGCCAGTCAGATCCCATGCCCGATACCCAGTACAGCCTGCTCGATGAATCGTTATGGCCGTTGATGAACAAGTTTTACCGCAGCCACCAATCCTCGATGAAAGCCGTGCGCGAGGCGCAGTTGTGGGTGGCCCGGCGCGGCGACATTATGGCTGCGTTGTGTTTAAGGCCGGTGGCGGGTGGACATTGGTTGACGGGGTTGTTTGTTGATCCGGGGTGCCGCGAGCAGGGAATTGCCGCGCAATTGATCAACGTTGCGGTGAAGGATGTGACGGAGCCAGTGTGGCTGTTCTGCCATCCGGATTTACGCGAGTTTTATGAGCGACGCGGGTTCAGTGTCGACCCTGCCCTGCCCCAGGCAATGGCGGAACGGTTGAGCCGGTATGCGCGGAGCAAGCCGATGATTGCGATGGGGTTGGAACCACGTTCCATCTGAAAAAATGGAGATACCTGTCGGAGCGGGCTTGCCCGCGATAGCGATTTGTCTGACAACATCCAGGTTGAATGTGCCGGCCTCATCGCGGGCAAGCCCGCTCCCACAGGGATTGGCGGTGTTCGGAGAGTCAGTCGTCTGCGGTTGGATCAAGGTCCGGAAACATCACTTCGGTGAAGCCGAACTTGCTGAAATCGGTAATCCGCGATGGGTACAGCCGGCCGATCAAATGGTCGCATTCATGCTGCACCACCCGTGCGTGGAAACCTGAAGCGACTCGCACAATCGGCTCGCCCTTCGGATCAAAGCCTTCGTAGCGAATCTGCTGAAAGCGATCCACCGCGCCACGTAAACCGGGCACCGACAAGCAGCCTTCAAAGCCTTCTTCCGTCAACGTATTGAGCGGCGTGATCAGCGGGTTGATCAGGATGGTCTGCGGCACTGCTTCAGCGTCCGGGTAACGTTCGCTGTGCTCGAAACCAAAGATCACCAGTTGCAGATCGACACCGACCTGCGGCGCAGCAAGGCCGACGCCACCAACGCTTTCCATGGTCTGGAACATGTCGTCGATCAGTTGCCACAGCTCAGGGCTGTCGAACATTTCGGGCGGAACCGGCGGCGCGATACGCAGCAGGCGTTCGTCGCCCATTTTGAGGATTTCACGAATCATGGTCAGGCTTCATCAGTGTCCGGCTTGATCGAGTGATCGCGACCCAGGCCCGAGACGTGTTGTTTGGGATGTTCATCGAGTTCGCCGGGGACTTTCTCGCCCGCATCCTTGCCCTCGCTGGACATGTGCTCGATCACCGCATTCATCTCCGCACCGAGCAGCAACACCGCCGCGGAAATGTAGAAGTACAGCAACAGCACAATGATCGCCCCGATGCTGCCATACATCGCGTTGTAGTTGGCGAAGGTTTTGACGTAGAACGCAAAACCCAGCGAGGCGATGATCCACACCACCACGGCCAATACCGAACCCGGGGTGATGAAGCGAAATTCCTGTTTGACGTCCGGCATCACGTAATAGATCAGCGCCACGGCGACCATCATCAGAATCACGATGACCGGCCAGCGCGCGATGGTCCATAGGGTGACGATAAATTCTTCCATACCCACCTGCGCGGCGATCCAGCCCATCACCTGTGGCCCGAGCACCATAAGCGCCGCCGCCACCAGCAACATGCCGGCAATGCCGACGGTGTAGATAATTGATAGCGGGAAGCGCTTCCAGACGGGTCGGCCTTCAACTACATCGTAGGCGGCGTTCATCGCGCTCATCATCAGGCGCACGCCCGCAGACGCGGTGTACAGCGCAATGACGATACCTACCGACAACAAGCCGCCCTTGGACTGCTGCAACTGATCGATCACCGGATTGACCTGCTCCAGCGCTTGCGGCGGCAGCACAAGCTCCGATTGCAGGCGCAGCCAAGAGAAGAAGTCCGGCAGGTGCAGGAAACCGATCAGGGCAATCAGAAACAGGATGAACGGGAATAGCGAGAACAGCATCTGGTAGGCCAGTGCCGAGGCGTAGGTCGACATCTCGTCGTCAATGAATTCAGTGACCGTGCGCACCATCACCCGGTGCAGGGGCAGACCTTTCATGTCTGGAAAAATCATTCGCGTCTCCTTTCGCCGCAGTACAGGTTGAAGTCGTGGCGACTCAGGGGCCGTTTTTTACATCACGGTAGCCTACTTGGCGACCCTTAATGGGGTAACCGTTGGGTTTATGACACAAAAACGGCCATCCTTGGATGGCCGTTCGTGTCTTTCGTTCAAGGACGGTTTACGCCTTGTCGATTGTTTTCTTCACTGCATCTTTGGCTTTGCCAACCGCTTGCTGGGCTTCGCCTTTTTTCTCTTGAACCTTGCCTTCGGCTTGCAGCCTGTCATTGTCGGTGGCTTTACCGACGCCTTGCTTGACGTTGCCGACCGCTTCGTTGGCCATGCCTTTCACTTTATCGCCTGTGCTACTCATGGTGTTTCTCCTTGGTGCAATTAGGGGGAAAGTCAGTACGTAAAGATTGACTGGCCGCGTTTGCGCCAAGTTTCATTTATTTTTAGCGGCTGATTTCGTCGCGGCGTGCAGGTTAGGCTTTATGTTTGCTCGCCCAGCCCCGAGAATGCGCACCTATGGGCGCCGTGCGCCAGATAACCGATCCCGCAGGAATGTTATGAAACTCGATAAAAAGCTGGCCATTGCCCGTAGAAACCAGGAACTGGGCGGCGCCGTGCTCGGCACCAACAACTGCCACTTCGCCGAACTGAACCGTAACCGCAACATCTGGTGGTTCGACCTGCCGGTGGCGCGTCTGGCCGTCGGTCAGTACGAGTGGATTCACTTGCTGATGCACACGCCGGATACCGACGAACTGCTACACCTGAAAGTGCCGACGGTGTTTCTGCGTGAAAAACTCGAAGGGCTGGTGATTCGCAATGAAGGCAAGCGCAAGGCTGCGTTGAGCCTGGAGCTGAGTGCGGACAAGGATTCGTATCTGCAGGACATGCGTCCGGCGGGGACCAATGTGAATTTCGCACCGTTTCGTCAGTGAGATTGGGGGGCGCCCTTTTCCCTCACCCTAGCCCTCTCCCATTGGGAGAGGGGACTGACCGGGTTGTTCATGTGAAGTACACCGACCTGATTTACCGAGTCGAGCTCCGAATCTGAACAGCATGGAGATCGGCCCCCTTTCCCCCTCTCCCATTGGGAGAGGGCTGGGGTGAGGGGCTGGCTTTAAGTGACAACATATTTCTTAAGCCGAATCCTTCCGCAACAAAAAGCCCCGCATCTGCGGGGCTTTTTGTTTATGCGGCGTTCTTCGCCTTGATCTTTTTCAGCTCTTCGTCGCGCAATTCGCGGCGCAGGATCTTGCCGACGTTGGTGGTCGGCAGCGCATCGCGGAACTCCACCGAACGCGGCACCTTGTAACCGGTGACGTTGGCGCGCATGTGCTCCATCACTTGTTCTTTGGTCAGCGTCACACCAGGCTTGGCGACGATGAAGATTTTGATCGCCTCGCCCGACTTCTCGTCCGGCACGCCGATGGCCGCACACTGCAACACGCCCGGCAGGGTCGCCAGCACATCTTCCAGTTCGTTCGGGTAGACGTTGAAACCTGAGACCAGAATCATGTCTTTCTTGCGATCGACAATGCGCATGTAACCATCCGGCTGGATCAGCGCAATGTCACCGGTCTTCAGCCAACCGTCACTGTCGAGCATCTCATCGGTGGCTTCCTGACGCTGCCAATAGCCCTTCATCACCTGCGGACCTTTGACGCACAGTTCGCCGATTTCACCCAGCGGTTGCTCGACACCGGCATCGTCGATGACTTTGCACAGGGTCGAAGGCACAGGAATGCCGATGGTGCCGATCTGAATGTGCTGGATCGGATTGACCGTGGCCACCGGACTGGTTTCGGTCATGCCGTAGCCTTCGCAGATGGAGCAACCGGTGACCGCTTTCCAGCGCTCAGCGGCGGCCAATTGCAGGGCCATGCCGCCGGACAAGGTGACTTTCAGCGCCGAGAAATCCAGCTTGCGGAAAGCTTCGTTGTTGCACAGCGCGACGAACAGCGTATTCAGGCCGACGAAACCGCTGAACTTCCATTTCGACAGCTCCTTGACCATCGCCGGCAGGTCGCGCGGGTTGCTGATCAGGATGTTGTGGTTGCCGATCAGCATCATCGCCATGCAATGAAAGGTGAACGCATAGATGTGGTACAGCGGCAGCGGCGTGATCAGGATCTCGCAACCTTCATTAAGGTTGGAACCCATCAGCGCCTTGCATTGCAGCATGTTGGCGACGAGGTTGCGGTGGGTCAGCATCGCGCCTTTGGCCACGCCGGTGGTGCCGCCGGTGTATTGCAGCACCGCGACATCACCGCTGTCCGGGTTGGCTTCAGCCACAGGCTGACCCTGGCCCTTGCTCAGGACGTCGTTGAACTTGACGGCTTTTGGCAGGTGATAAGCCGGGACCATTTTCTTCACGTACTTGATGACGCTGTTGATCAGCAAGCGTTTGATCGGCGGCAGCAGGTCGGCTACTTCGGTGATGATGACGTGTTTGACGCCTGTTTTCGGCACCACGGCTTCGGCCAGGTGCGCCATGTTCGCCAGGCACACCAGTGCTTTGGCACCGGAGTCATTGAATTGGTGTTCCATTTCCCGCGTGGTGTACAGCGGGTTGGTGTTGACCACAATCAGCCCGGCGCGGATCGCACCGAAGACGGCCACCGGGTACTGTAGAACGTTGGGCAGTTGCACGGCGATTCGATCACCGGGCTGCAAATCGGTATGCTGTTGCAGATACGCAGCAAACGCACCGGACAATTCGTACAATTCACCGTAGGTGATTGTCTTGCCCAGGTTGCTGAAAGCCGGTTTGTCGGCGAAGCGTTGGCAGGACTGCTTCAACACTGCCTGAATGTTCGGATACTCGTCTGGATTGATCTCGGCAGCAATTCCAGCCGGGTACTTATCCTTCCAAAAGTCTTCGATCATGGAAGCCCACTCCTCAGCAACGCGAATTCTTCACCGCATTTGATGCGATTATTATTGGTGTGTGTTTTGTATTGGTGAATCTGGCTTTTATATAGGCCGAGAAGTCACAAAGCGCGCCGAGAGTAGCAGCTTTGCCGAGGGTCGACTAGAGCCAAAAACGGCCCCTACAGTCACATTGATGACTCAAGACTTTCTAGCAGTCATTTTAGAGCAAAAATCCTAGACCGCCGTGAAAACCCCTGTTTTCGGGGGACATCAAACAAAAATTCGCGAGCAAGCTCGCTCCCACAAGGACTACATCGATCTCTGTGGGAGCGAGCTTGCTCGCGAATGCGCGAAGCGCTGCTTTTTATGCTTCAGCGATATCGCGCAACTCACGCCGCAGAATTTTCCCGACAGGCGTCATCGGCAACGATTCACGCAACACAATGTGCTTGGGCACTTTGTACGCGGTGAAATTCTCTTTGCAGTAGGCCTTCAGTTCCTCAAGGCTGATCCCGGTTTCCCGCGCCACCACGAACAACTTCACCGCCTCGCCCGAACGCTCGTCCGGCACACCGATCACCGCGCAGTTGGCGACTTTCGGGTGGGCCATGACCACGTCTTCGATCTCATTCGGATACACGTTGAAACCGGAGACAATGATCATGTCTTTCTTGCGATCGACGATACGCACGAAGCCGTCCGGGTCGATGACCGCGATGTCGCCGGACTTGAACCAGCCGTCAGCATCCAGTACTTCAGCGGTAGCTTCGGGTTTGTTCCAGTAGCCCTTCATGATCTGCGGGCCTTTGATGCACAACTCGCCACGCTCGCCCATCGGCTGCTCGACGCCGTCATCGTTGATCACTTTCAACAGCGTGCCCGGCACTGGCAAGCCGACAGTGCCCAGACGCGACTGGTCGCCGTACGGATTGGTGCACGCAACCGGCGAGGTTTCGGTCAAGCCGTAACCTTCGGTGATGCGGCAACCGGTGATCTGCTCCCACCGTTCGGCCGTCGCCTTCACCAACGCCGTGCCGCCGGAGTTGGTCAGTTTCAGTGTGGAGAAGTCCAGGGTCTTGAAATCCGGATGCTCCATCAACGCGACAAACAGGGTGTTGAGCCCCAGCAGCGCCGAAAATTTCCAGTTCTTCAGTTCCTTGATGAACCCGGCAATGTCCCGTGGATTGGTGATCAGTACGTTATGGTTGCCGGACACCATCATGCACATGCAATTCGCGGTGAATGCATAGATATGGTACAGCGGCAGCGGCGCGATCATCACTTCCTGGCCTTCGCGCAACAGTGGCTGACCATCAGGACCGAGTTGCGCAAGGCAGGCACGCACTTGCTGCATGTTCGCTACTAGATTGCCATGGGTGAGCATGGCACCCTTGGCCAGCCCGGTGGTGCCGCCGGTGTATTGCAGCACAGCGATGTCGTCGAGAATGACCGTCAACGGCTTAATGCCCAGGCCGCGCCCCATGCGCAGTGCGCTCTTGAAGGAGATCGCCTGCGGCAGCGAATACGCCGGGACCATTTTCTTCACCTTGCTGACCACGGTGTTGACCAGCCAGCCTTTGGCAGTGGGCATCAGGTCGCCCATCTTCGCTTCGATCAGGTATTGGATGTCAGTGTCGGGTAGCACTTCCTGGACTTTCTGGCCGAACATGTTCAGGTAGACCAACGCCCGCGCGCCGGAATCCTTGAACTGGTGGCGCATCTCCCGTGCGGTATACAACGGGTTGGTGTTGACCACGATCAGCCCGGCGCGCAACGCACCGAACACGGCAATCGGGTAATGCAGGACGTTGGGCATCTGCACCGCAATGCGATCCCCCGGCACCAGATCGGTATGCGCTTGCAGGTATCCAGCGAAGGCCGCGCTCTGACGCTCAAGCTCAGCGTAGGTCAGGGTCACGCCCATGTTGCTGAACGCCGGGCGATCCGCGAACTTCTTGCAGGAACGCTCGAACACCTCGATCACCGACTTGAACTCGCCCATGTCGATGTCCAGCGGTACGCCGGCGGGGCGTTTGTCATTCCAGAAATCAGGTTGCATTGTTCTTGTCCTCTTTACCTGAGCCGATCCGGGCCGCTTTCTGTCATTTCTGAAAAAGCGGAGCTTCACGGACACTAGCAGTTATGGCCATTGAGGCAAATATGGGCGAGGTCCTCATTGATCGTGTGAATCTTCGTGCCGTGGCGTGGGCTGATCAGACGCGCTATACAATGTGCCGACTCTGAGCAAAGGAATCGCCATGACCCACGACACCCTATGGCTGGACGCGAGTGACCGCAGCCGCCTGTACGTCAATCGCTGGCTGCCGCTCGCCCCGCTCAAAGCGGTGATCCTGCTGGCCCATGGCATGGCAGAACACAGCGCTCGATACGCCCGATTAGCCGACACGTTTTGCGACAAAGGCTATGGCGTATACGCACCGGACCTGCGTGGACATGGCAAAACCGCCGATAACGGCACCCTCGGACATTTCGCCGATGACGACGGCTGGCGCAAAGTCGTCGGTGATCTGGCCAGCCTCAACCAGCACATCGGCCAGCAACATCCCGGGGTGCCGATCATCCTGCTCGGCCACAGCATGGGCAGCTACCTCGCCCAGGGTTATCTGCTGCACCACAGCGCCAGCCTGCACGGGGCGATTCTCAGTGGCTCGAATTTCCAACCGGTGGCGCTCTACGGCGCCGCGCGGCAGATCGCCCGCTTGGAAAAACTGCGCCAGGGTGGCAAGGGTCGCAGCGCGCTGATCGAGTGGTTGTCGTTTGGCTCGTTCAACAAAAAATTCAAACCGGTGCGCACACCGTTCGATTGGCTGAGCCGCGATCCGGCCGAAGTCGACATGTACGCCAGCGACCCGCTGTGCGGCTTTCGCTGCACCAATCAGCTGTGGATCGACTTGCTTGGCGGCTTGCAGCAAATCAGCAAAGCGTCCAATCTCGCCCAGATCGCTGCGGGCCTGCCGTTGCTGGTAATCGGTGGCGAATGTGATCCGGTGAGCGATGGCAAACGTCTGAAAGATCTGGCTGATGCATTGCGCTCGGCCGGCAGCCAGAACCTGCAACTGAAGATCTACCCGCAGGCGCGGCACGAATTGTTCAACGAAACCAATCGCGACGAAGTGATCGCCGATGTGCTGGCCTGGATCGACCAGGCCCTGAGCCATCCGCGCCCTCAACGCAGCGAATAATTTTTTGTGGATTTATTTAATCCGTCACAGGAATCAAGACCGATGACCCAGGTTACCAACATCCCTTACGAAGCCCTCGAAGTCGGCCAGACCGCCAGCTACAGCAAGACTGTCGAAGAGCGCGATATTCAGTTGTTCGCCGCGATGTCGGGCGATCACAACCCGGTGCACCTGGACGCCGAATTCGCCGCCGCCAGCATGTTCAAGGAGCGTATCGCCCACGGCATGTTCAGCGGCGCGTTGATCAGTGCAGCGGTGGCTTGCGAAATGCCCGGACCGGGCACTATTTATATCGGTCAGCAGATGAGCTTTCAGAAGCCAGTGAAGATTGGCGACACCTTGACTGTACGTCTGGAAATTCTCGAGAAGCTGCCGAAGTTCCGCGTGCGCATTGCCACTCGCGTGTTCAACCAGCGTGATGAGTTGGTGGTCGATGGCGAGGCCGAGATTCTCGCGCCGCGCAAGCAGCAGACGGTGACGTTGCCGACGTTACCGGCGATCAGCATTGGCTGATTGATTGCGGGGGGGTCAGGTAGATCTTTCCCCCCTCACCCCAGCCCTCCCGAAACGTCGGACCGCCCCCAAGGGGGCGAGGGGGAAGGGGAGCCGATCTTCATGCGATTCTAATCCTGAGTTCAACTCGATCATTCAGGTCGATGTATAGCGGAAGATACCTCGGTCAGTCCCCTCTCCCTCCGGGCGGTCCGACGTTTCGGGAGGGCTAGGGTGAGGGGCCTTTCCTCCAGACACAAAAAAACGCCAGACTAGCTGGCGTTTTTATGTGGGCTACAGACGCTTACGAGCGTGCGCGAGCCTGGTTACGCAGAGCTTTTACTTGGTCGTGAGCGCGTTGTACGCCGTGGAGCTGGCGTTCAACCAGGTCACGAATACCCACGAGGTTGTGCTTGGTGATTTTTTCCAGGGCTTCCTTGTAAGCCTTCAGTGCATGGTCTTCACCGCGCTCGGCTTCGTTAAGCACTGCCTCTTCGTCCTTGCCGGTGAAGATCGCTTTAACGTCGACCCAACGACGGTGCAGATCACCGCTGACGCTGGTGGAAGTCTCCGGATCACCGCCCAGTTCGCGCACTTTGGCTTGCAGTTCAGCGGCAGCAGTGGCGCAATCGACAGAGTGCTGTACAAACACAGCTTTCAGTTCAGGATGCTTGATGTCTTCAGCGCAAGTCTTGAACCCTTCCTGACCGTCTTTGCTGGTTTCGATCAGGTCGTTCAGTACAGAGATGGCTTCTTTATTCATGTCGGTCATTTTTCAATTCCTTGCGGGTTGATGAAAGATGCAAGGGATATTGCAGAGTGCGTGCCAGCTTTTTACCTTACATAAAATCGTTATTTATCAACAACTTAAATATAAGTGAACTATCTGTATCTCGGTAATTTGCATGATCTGTCATTTGGCCTGCATGCAGAATGCCTGTATTTTTCTTATTGTTTTAAATTCAGACGAAAACCGATGAATCCAGAAAAACTCGAACTGCTGATCACCCGTGAAATGCCCTTTGGCAAATACAAGGGCCGAATCATTGCTGACCTGCCGGGCCAATACCTGAACTGGTTTGCCCGCGAGGGATTTCCTCACGGCGAACTCGGTGGCTTGTTGGCATTGATGCAGGAGATCGACCACAACGGCCTCTCGGACTTGCTCGAACCGCTGCGCGCCAAACACGGCAAACCTGCCCCGCGCCACTGAAGCGCCCTTCTCTATCAGAGTTAAGCCGACCATGCCCGATAACACCCGCCGCGCCCGTGATGAAGCCTTCTGGCATACGTTCGGCGATCGTTACGACGCTCAACCCGGCCCTGTAAACCTGGAAAACGGTTACTTCGGGCGCATGTCGCGCACGGTGATCGAGGAGTATCAGCGCAACATCGAGATGATCAACAACAGCAACTCGGTGTACGTGCGCCAACGCTTTGAACAGCACGATAACCTCGACATTCGCGCGCAGTTGGCCGAGCTGATCGGCGTGCGCGCGCAGAGTATCGCGTTCACCCGCAACGCCACTGAAGGCCTGCAATCGCTGATTCGCAACTACAACCGCCTGAAGCCGGGCGATAAGGTGTTGATCTGCGATCTGGATTACGACACGGTCAAGGGTGCCATGCGATGGCTGGCAATGCATCGCGGCGCCGAGGTGATCGAGATTGCCCACGCGCATCCGGCCAGTTTCGACAGCCTGCTGGAGACGTATCGCGAGACGTTCATCCGCCATCCGAAGCTCAAACTGATGGCGCTGACCCATGTTACCCACCGCACCGGTCTGGTAATGCCGGTGCAGGCGATTGCCGCGCTGGCCAAGGAACATGGCGTCGATATCATCCTTGACGGCGCCCATGCGCTGGGCCAGCTCGAATTCGATCTTGAAGCGATGGGCATCGCGTTCGCCGGCTATAACCTGCACAAATGGATTGGCGCACCGCTGACCCTCGGCTTTCTCTACATTGCCCCGCAACGCCTGGCCGATATCGATCCGGACATGGGCGAGATGCATTACCCGGGCAACGATATCCGTGCTCGCACGTCGTACAGCACGCCAAACATTCCGGCGCTGATGACCCTGCCGCTGGTGTTCGAGGAACACCGTTCACTCGGCGGCGCTGCTGCAAAAGGTGCGCGGCTCAATTACCTGCGAAATCTTTGGGTCAGCGCCGTGCGGCAATTGCCGGGTATCGAAGTCATGACCCCGGACGATCAACGGCTGTATTGCGGGATCACGGCGATGCGCTTCACCCGCCATGACGATCAACAACTGATGGCCGAGCGACTGTTCAATGAATACAAACTGTTCACCGTCGTGCGTACCGGTGCCGCGTGCGGGCCATGCATCCGCATCACGCCGGGGCTGACCACCACCGCCACCGACATGCAGTTACTGACCCGCGCGCTCAACGAACTGCGGTAACTGGCTTATACCGTGTACTTGTCGAAGTCCTCGGGTTTGATCTGCGACGACACCGCGAAGGTGTCGATGCCGATGGTCAGGTGGCCGAAAAAACCATCCTCGTGAGAGTCTCGACCGATCGGCCAGACGGTCAGGGTCGAGGCTTCACCGTTCTGGCCGGCATAGAGAACGTCCTCGGCGTTGTTCCGCGGTGATGACGCTCGCCCGCGATAGGCCTGGGCGTTGAGCACCGAACGGGAAATCACCTCGGGAAAATACAACTGGCCGACCCACGCCACATTGCGCTCCTCCAGGTATTCGTTGCCGGCGACGATGCGCACCGCCACATGGATGTGCAGCGCGCGCCCGGCATAGAACCCGGGATAGACGGTGGTAAACCGCACGCGCCCCATGTGATCACAGAACTGGCTGCCGCGCAGGTAAGTGTCATCGTCCGTGCGCGGGATCGAGCCGATTGCCGCAACATCTACTTCCGTGTCCGGATTGATCCGGCTCCAGCCCGAGTACGCGCCTCGTGCGTTGCAGTGCCAAATATCCACCAATGCGCCGTTGACGGGCTCACCGGTCATGGCATCGACGATGCTCAGGCGCAGGACCAGTGGAATGCCTTCAGCGCCTTCGCTGATGTTGCGCCGCAAGAGTTTGGGATTGCGAAAGAATGGCCCGGCGACTTGCTCGGGTGCCAGTTGATACAGCGACTGCTGCGGAGTTGATGCGCGATCGTGCTCCATGAATACGTCCTCTCTTCCATAAGATGAACGCAAGGTTAGCGCCAGGGAAAAATTACCGTGCGGTAAGTATGTATCGCTGAGTAACGACGCCTCCTGAAGGCGCTGCGGGTTTTCTGCGGGCAAAAAAAACGGTGCACCGACCAAGCGCACCGTAAAGCCGTAGAACACACAACGAAGTGTCAGGTGAAGCGATCAGTCCAGCAGCGCCAACGCCTCGGCAGTGCATTCCTGAATGCGGGCCCAGTCGCCGTTCTTGATCCACTCCGGATCAAGCATCCAGCTACCGCCCACGCACATGACGTTTTTCAACGCCATGTAGCTCTTGATGTTGGCCGGCCCCACGCCGCCAGTCGGGCAGAATTTCACTTCGCCGAACGGGCCGCCGAGGGCCTTGATCGCGGCCACGCCGCCGCTGACTTCCGCCGGGAACAGCTTGAAGCGGCGATAACCCAGACCGTAGCCTTCCATGATTCCGGAGGCATTGCTGATACCTGGCAACAGCGGAATCGGGCTGTCGACACTGGCTTCGAGCAAGTCACGGGTAATGCCTGGGGTGACGATGAATTGCGAGCCGGCAGCTTCAGCAGCTGCAAGCATGGTGCGATCCAGCACAGTGCCGGCGCCGGTCATCAGTTCCGGGCGCTGTTCACGCAAGATCTGAATGGCCTTGAGGCCGAACTGCGAACGCAGGGTCACTTCCAGCGCGGTCAGGCCACCGGCAGCGAGGGCGTCGGCCAGCGGCAGCACGTCCTGTTCGCGAGCGATGGTGATCACCGGCAGGATCCGCGCCTTGGCACAGATGCTGTCGATCAGGGCAACTTTGTCCGCCATGGAAACGGTCGGGGATGGGGTTGTCATAGCGGCTGTTCCTTGGCTCATGGGCACCAGTAAATCTCTAACGTAGGTTGCAGAAACGCGCGCACCGGCATGGCAGCGACGTCATCGGATGCCAGCGCGGCATTCAGGGTGGTCAGCTTCGACTGACCGGAAATCGACAGAATCTTGTGCTTGGCCGAAGCCAGCAGCGCACGGCTCATGGTCAGGCGCTGACGCGGCACGCTTGGCGCCAGCATCGGCCAGCAACGGCGCGTGCCGTCGGCTTGCAGTGCCTCAGCCAGGTTCGGGCTGTCGGGGAACAGCGAAGCGGTGTGGCCGTCGTCGCCCATGCCCAGCACCAGCACATCGATTGGCGGCAACTCGGCGAGCAAACGGTCAGCCTGCTCGGCAGCTTGATCGACATTCGCCGCAGCGCTGTAGAGGCTGAGGAATTGCGCCTTGGCCGCCGGGCCCTTGAGCAGATATTGCTTGAGCAGGCCAGCGTTGCTATCGGTATGCTCAACCGGCACCCAGCGCTCGTCGGCAAGGGTCACAACGACCTTCGACCAGTCCAGCGCCTGCTTGGCCAAGTGCTGGAAAAACGCCACCGGACTACGACCGCCGGACACCACCAGCACCGCGTTGCCGCGCGCTGCGATGGCATCGCTCAGTTGCTTGGCCACGTTCAGCGCCAGACCTTCGGCCAACAGCACCGGGCTCTTGAATTCGTGGGCATTCACGCCCGCAGGCAGTTTCACATCAGATATCGCCATACCACGACCTCCCGTCCCGCGTGATCAATGCAATGGAGCTCATCGGCCCCCACGACCCGGCCGCGTACGGCTTGGGCGCGTCACCGGATTTTTTCCACCCGGCGATCAGCTGGTCACACCACTTCCACGCGGCTTCGATTTCATCTTTACGGACAAACAGGTTCTGATTGCCGTTCATCACTTCCAGCAACAACCGCTCGTAGGCATCGGGGATCCGCGCGCTACGCCAGGTGTCGGAGAAATTCAGTTGCAGCGGACCGCTGCGCAATTGCATGCCTTTGTCCAGGCCCTGCTCTTTGGTCATCACCCGCAAGGAAATACCTTCGTCCGGTTGCAGGCGGATGATCAGTTTGTTGCTGATCTGCAGACGCTGCTCGGGGGCGAAGATGTAGTGCGACGGTTCCTTGAAATGGATGACGATCTGCGAGAGTTTCTGCGGCATACGCTTGCCGGTACGCAGGTAAAACGGCACGCCGGCCCAGCGCCAGTTGCGGATATCGGCACGCAGGGCGACGAAGGTTTCGGTGTCGCTCTGGGTGTTTGAATTCGGCTCTTCAAGGTAGCCCGGTACGGATTTGCCTTCGCTGTGACCGGCGATGTACTGGCCGCGCACCACTTGAGTGGTCAGGCCTTCCGGGCTGATCGGCGCCAGCGCCTTGAGCACTTTGACTTTCTCGTCACGGATGCTGTCGGCGGACAAGTCGGCCGGCGGGTCCATGGCGATCAGGCAGAGCAACTGCAACAGGTGATTCTGGATCATGTCGCGCAGCTGGCCGGCCTTGTCGAAATAGCCCCAACGGCCTTCGATACCGACCTTCTCGGCCACGGTGATTTCCACGTGGGAGATGTAATTCTGGTTCCACTGGGTTTCGAACAGGCTGTTGGCGAAACGCAGGGCGATCAGGTTCTGAACGGTTTCTTTGCCCAGATAGTGGTCGATGCGGTACGTGCGGTTCTCCGGGAAGAACTGCGCCACGGCGTCGTTGACCTTGCGCGAGGATTCCAGATCGGAGCCGATCGGTTTCTCCAGGACCACGCGGGTGTTTTCTGCCAGACCGACTTTTGCCAGGTTCTCGCAGATTGCGCCGTACACCGCTGCCGGGGTGGCGAAGTAGGCAATCATGCGTTGCGTGCTACCGGCCATTTCGGCCAGCGCGACATAATCTTCAGCCTTGAGGAAGTCGACGTGCAGGTAGGTCAGACGCGCGAGAAAACGCTCGGCGACGGCTTCGTCCAGCTCTTTGCCTACGTAGCGGCGCAGTTCGGCAGCGATGAACGCCAGGTGCTGCTGCTCGGTACCGTCTTCACGGGCCAGCGCGATGACGCGCGTGTCCTCGTGCAACAGGTCGGCGCCATCGAGGTGATAAAGGGCAGGAAACAACTTGCGCAGGGCCAGATCGCCAAGAGCGCCGAACAAGGCAAAGGTGCACGGTTCAACCGTAATCGAAGGCATGATGTTTGTTCTTTTATCAAGTTAAGCTACAAATACCTTTTTTCAAGGCATCACTCAAGGGAAAATGTAGTAATAACCACAACATTTTCGCAAAATACAGATTCCGAGTGGTGGTCGGTCGGAGCCATCAGTAGGATAGGCCACCGTTACGGGCGATATCAAAGGCCCAATTTGCATAGCCCGGCGCGCATTCGCGCAGGTGAATTAGGAATTCCATATGGATCGCGTGCGAAATTTACTGGAACAGATCCGGAGTCGCCTTGATGACCTGAACAAGGCCGAACGCAAAGTCGCCGAAGTGATCCTGCTCAACCCGCAGCAGGCCACCCGCTTCAGCATCGCCGCCCTCGCCCAGGCAGCGTCGGTGAGTGAACCAACGGTCAACCGTTTCTGCCGCTCGTTCGGCGTCAGCGGCTACCCCGAGCTCAAGCTGCAACTGGCGCAAAGCCTGGCCAGCGGCGCGGCGTATGTCAGCCGGGCGGTCGAGGCCGATGACAATCCTGAAGCGTACACGCAGAAGATTTTCGGCAGCGCCATTGCCTCGCTGGACAGCGCTTGTCAGGCGCTTGATCCGAACCTGATCAGCCGCGCCGTCGACCTGTTGATTCAGGCGCGACAGATCCACTTTTTCGGCCTCGGGGCTTCAGCGCCGGTGGCCTTGGATGCGCAGCACAAGTTCTTCCGTTTCAACCTCGCCGTCACCGCGCACGCCGATGTGTTGATGCAGCGGATGATTGCTTCGGTGGCGCACACTGGCGAACTGTTCGTGATCATCTCCTACACAGGCCGCACGCGTGAACTGGTGGAAGTGGCGCGCATTGCGCGGGAGAACGGCGCTTCGGTGCTGGGCTTGACCGCCGAGAATTCGCCGCTGGCCAAGGCCAGTACCTTGAGCCTGAACATTCCGTTGCCGGAAGACACCGACATCTACATGCCGATGACTTCGCGGATCATTCAGTTGACCGTACTGGATGTGTTGGCGACCGGGATGACGCTGCGTCGCGGGGTAGATTTCCAGCCGCATCTGCGCAAGATCAAAGAGAGCTTGAACGCGAGCCGGTATCCGGTGGGCGACGAGTTCAACTAAAGATCAAAAGCCCCTCACCCCAGCCCTCTCCCTGAGGGAGAGGGGGCCGACGGTGGCGCTCACAACGGCTACATCGATCTGAACGATCAACGCGACCTCGGGCTTGGACAAGCCAAGTTCACCGCCGTAGTCGCAGGTCGATGTACATAGCCAATCCACCTCGGTAAGTCCCCTCTCCCTCTGGGAGAGGGCTAGGGTGAGGGGCTACGATGTGACTGACACACTCATGCAGCCGCCCACGCCTGCAAACTCAAATGCGCCTTCTCCCCCGGCGCCAGATGCAGACTGTCTGTGCCCCCCGCCGCGGCTTCGACACAAACAAATTCCAACACTTCATCCCAACTCACCCCCAGCAATGGCCGCGAACCCGGATGCCAGACAACGGTGTCGGCGCTGTCGCCGGTATCGATGCACAACTCGCGCTGCCAGGCGTGGTCCTTGAGCTGTAATTCGCCGTCATGTTGAAACACGCGCTGGCAGCCACCGTCGACCCGCAACTCGCCTTCCTGCTGGCAAGCCTGGCGGTTCAACTGGTCATAACCTTGCGCGCCTTCGAGCCCAGACAGCGCTATCTCACCGACATCACCAATACGCCAGTAAGCATGCAAAGCCTGGCTCAACTGGCATGGCATGTCGTCCTGATGCTCGGTGCTCAGGCGCAATTCCATGCGTTCGCCAAGGTGTGCGTGCAGGTCAACCTGCCAGTCGCACAATTGCAATTGCCAATGCAGACGCACGCCGTCTTCGCCGCTGCTGCTGTCGAGCAACTTCCAGTCGAGCAGGCGCGCCCAGCCATGGGACGGCCACGCGTTTTCGCTTGGATGGCGACCATACCAAGGCCAGCAAACCGGCACGCCACCGCGAATTGCACCGACATGCGGCCACTTCGCCGCACACCACAGCCACGGCTTTTGTCCGCGTGGCTGGAAGTGCAGCAACTGCGCGCCCTGACGACTGAACACCGCCTGACACAGCGGATGATCGATCACCAACACGTCGCGCATCTGATAGCGCTCCCAAGCGAAAACCGGTTGTTCGCGCAAGGATTTGAAGAAGCGTTGTAGCGGATGCTCATGCATGGGCCACGGTCCTGAAAATCATGGGGGTATTTATCAATCCAAAGCCTTGCATAGCACTTTGTGGCGAGGGGATTTATCCCCGTTGGGTCGCGAAGCGGCCCCAGAACCATTCACTGAGGTGTATCAGTCAGACCGCGTTTTCCGGGTTTGCGACTGCTTCGCAGCCGAACGGGGATAAATCCCCTCTCCACAAAAAACTCACTAGCCACAAAAAATCTTCAACCGACACGTCAAACCTGTATCACAAAAAAAAGCGGACAGCCTTGGCTGTCCGCAAATATGCGCACATAGAGAGGAGCTTATCGCAGACGCGTTAGAACACCGACTGAATTTTCAGGCCGGCGACCAGAGCGTTGTCCACTTCATCCACACCGCCCGGGTGAGTGATGTATTGCAGGTTGGGACGCACGGTCAGCCAGTTGGTGACGTGGAAGCCGTAGTTGATCTCGTAGTTGTATTCGGTTTCACGAATAGGCGAGAACACCGGATTGTCGTAGTCCGAAACACCGTTGGAAACGTTAAGCAGCTCGGCGTTTTTCTTCACGTCATCGTTGACGTGGATACGCGCCGCGCCGATACCGACGTCATCCTTCGGACGCGCGTCGAACGGGCCTTTGTAGACAAACATCACCGACTGATAGTTGTCGATGAAGTTGGTGTCCTTGTCGTGGAACGTAGCGTTGGCCGCGATGTTCAGACCGCGCGAGGCATCACCGTTGTGGCTGGTGAGTTGCTGTTGTGCCACGAACCAGTAGCCGCTTTTGCTGCTGTGGGTCTTGTAGGCGTCGCCAGTGGTTGCAGCGTCGAAGCCATTGATGTCTTCACGGACGTCATCAGCATCCGCCGTGCTCTTGTAGTAACCAACGCGGTATTCGCCCGGCAGGC
The DNA here is from genome assembly GCF_044760045.1 of Pseudomonas sp. NPDC098747. Lineage (NCBI taxonomy): Bacteria > Pseudomonadati > Pseudomonadota > Gammaproteobacteria > Pseudomonadales > Pseudomonadaceae > Pseudomonas > Pseudomonas sp. NPDC098747. Next base: position 62,182 of record NZ_JBIWAL010000020.1, read on the forward strand.
TGTTGACCTTCGGCGACCAGACCAGTTCAACCGGTAAAACGGTGCCTTTGGTGCCGCTGCCGCTGAGTTTGAAGCCGTTGCCGTGCTCCAGTTGCGACGGGTTCTGGTTGTACGCACCGATCTGCGCGTAGAGCTCATCATTGATGTTGTACTTCACGCGGATCGCGGCCTGGCTGACGGGCCAGTTGTACCAGATGTTCGTCGCCCAGTTACCCACTTGCGAACCGCAGAACGCCAGGTTCTGGAACTCGCACGGGAAGGTGTTGAAGTCTTCGCCTTCACCGAAGTAACCGGCCTTGACGTCGAGTTTGTTGTCGAAGAACTGGTGCTGAATCCACAATTGGGTCAGACGCACCATGTGGCCACGGCCGTAGACTTCCTGCGAGGAACTCAAGGTGCCTGCACGCGGATCGCCCACACGGTCGTTGGAGATGTTGTAGCCGTTACGGTTGGTCAGCTGGATCTTGGCCTGAGTGTTGTCCCAGCCCCACAGCTTTTGCAGATCGAGTGCCACGCCCAGACCGAACTGGTCGGCGTAACGCGCAGTCTTGTCGTCGTTGAAGCCGCCGTTCAGGTTGGCGCCCATTTCACCGACGTAGTCCGCTTTGATGTCGATACCCTGCTCGATCAGCTTGGTCCGCTCGCCGCCCCAGTCACCGGTCATCCATTTGGAGTCGGAGCTGAAAGCATCCGCCGCCATTGCATTGCCGGCCAGCACCAGTGCTGCCGCAGCTGACACTTGGCAGATCAACCGGGCATTGACGTGTTTCATTTTCATCCCTACATCCTCGTCTTTATTGTTATTAACTGTTTTTATCTAACGCGGTTTACATCGCCGTGAGAGCAGCCCTTGTGGCGAGGGGATTTATCCCCGATGGGTCGCGAAGCGGCCCCAAAAAGCTGGGGGTGCTGCGCACCCCAACGGGGATAAATCCCCTCACCACAAAAGCTCACTCCTACATTTTGATCTTCAGCGGCCCTTGAACTGGGCGACGTTGGCGCTGTGCGCTTCGGTCTTCGGCTGCGCCGCAACGCCCAACCGCTCGCCAGTCTTGGCATCAAACAGCAACACTTTCGATGGATCGAATTGCAGCGTCAGGCTCTCGCCCACCTGCGGCGCCACGTCTGGCGCCAGTCGGCAGCAGACCTTGGTGTCATTCAGATTGACGAACACCAGCGTGTCCGGACCGGTCGGCTCAGTGACCTGCACTTCAGCGCGAATGCTCGGCAGGCCATTGCCCTCGCCGTTCGCCAGAACGATCTGTTCCGGACGCAGGCCGAGGATCACTTCGCGGTCTTCAAGACCGGCGTCCTGCATGCCCATCGGCAGTTCGCAACGGGCCTGGCCGCTGTCGAGCAGCGCCAGCAGACGACCGTCCTTGCGTTGCAGACGCAGCGGGATGAAGTTCATCGGCGGCGAACCGATGAAGCTCGCCACGAACAGGTTCGCCGGGTCGTTGTAGATCTCTTTTGGCGTGCCGAACTGCTGAATGATGCCGTCCTTCATTACCGCAACCTTGTCGCCCAGCGTCATCGCTTCGATCTGGTCGTGGGTCACGTAGACCGTGGTGGTTTTCAGGCGCTGGTGCATCAGTTTCATTTCGGTGCGCATCTCGACGCGCAGCTTGGCGTCGAGGTTGGACAGCGGTTCGTCGAACAGATAGATCTTCGGTCGACGCGCCAGTGCACGGCCCATCGCCACACGCTGTTGCTGACCACCGGAGAGCTGGCCCGGCTTGCGGTTGAGCAAGTGTTCGATCTGCAACAGCTTGGCCACACGAGCGACTTCCTCGTCGATCGCCGACTGGGCCATCTTGCGAATCTTCAGACCGAACTCGATGTTCTCGCGCACGCTCATGGTCGGGTACAAGGCGTAGGACTGGAACACCATGGCGATGTCGCGATCCTTGGGGCTCATGCCGCTGACGTCTTGATCACCGATCATGATCGCGCCGCCGGTGATGGTTTCCAGACCGGCGATGCAGTTCATCAGGGTCGACTTGCCGCAGCCCGACGGGCCGACGAGGATCAGGAACTCACCTTCCTTGATCGACAGTTCGATGTTCTTCAGGGTGTCCGGCAGGCCGGGGCCATAAGTCTTGTTTACGTTGCGAAGTTCGAGCGTTGCCATGATTACCCCTTGACCGCGCCGGCCGTCAGCCCGCGCACGAAATACTTGCCTGCGACCACATAGACCAGCAGGGTCGGCAGGCCGGCGATCATCGCCGCTGCCATATCAACGTTGTATTCCTTGGCGCCGGTGCTGGTGTTGACCAGGTTGTTCAGCGCCACCGTGATCGGTTGCGAATCACCGCTGGAGAACACCACACCGAACAGGAAGTCGTTCCAGATCTGCGTGAACTGCCAGATCAGGCAGACCATGATGATCGGCGTCGACATCGGCAGAATGATCCGCCGGAAAATGGTGAAGAAACCTGCGCCATCGAGGCGTGCGGCTTTTACCAACGCGTCGGGAATGCTCACGTAGTAGTTACGGAAAAACAGCGTGGTGAACGCCAGCCCGTAAACCACGTGGATGAACACCAGGCCGGTGGTGGTGCTCGCCAGGCCCATTTTGCCGAGGGTGAACGAGGCCGGCAGCAGCACGGTCTGGAACGGCAGGAAGCAGCCAAACAGCAGCAGACCGAAGAACAGTTGCGAACCGCGGAAGCGCCAGAACGACAGCACATAACCGTTCAACGCACCGATGGCAGTGGAGATGATGACGGCTGGAACGGTGATCTTGATCGAGTTCCAGAAGTAGCCGTCGACGGTGGCCCAGGCTTTCACCCAGCCGATACCGGTGACCACCGTCGGCCAGCTCAGCAGGTTGCCGGTGCCGATGTCTTCCGGGGTCTTGAAGCTGGTCAGCAGCATGACCACCAGCGGCACCAGATACAGGAACACCGCGAGGATCAGCACCGCGTAAATCGCGATGCGACTCAGGCTGATAGGGGATTTGGCAGCGAGACTAGTCATTACGCTTGGTCCTCAGCTCGGAGTACAGGTAAGGCACGATGATCGCGAGAATCGCACCGAGCATCAGAATCGCACTGGCCGAGCCCATGCCCATCTGCCCGCGACTGAAGGTGAAGGAATACATGAACATCGCAGGCAAGTCGGAGGAGTAACCCGGACCACCCGCCGTCATTGCCGCAACCAGGTCGAAGCTCTTGATCGCAATGTGCGCCAGGATCATCACGGCACTGAAGAACACCGGACGCAGGCTTGGCAGCACGACTTTCCAATAGATGCGCGGCATGCTCGCGCCATCAATCTGCGCAGCACGGATGATCGATTGATCAACCCCGCGCAGGCCAGCCAGAAACATCGCCATGATGAAGCCCGAGGCTTGCCACACAGCGGCGATCACCAGGCAATACACCACGCGATCCGGGTCGATCAGCCAGTCGAGACGGAAGCCTTCCCAGCCCCAGTCACGCAACAATTTGTCCAGGCCCATGCCCGGGTTGAGCAGCCATTTCCACGCGGTACCGGTGACGATCATCGAGAGTGCCATCGGGTAGAGGTAAATGGTGCGGATAAAGCCTTCGCGACGAATGCGCTGGTCGAGGAACACCGCCAGCAACACACCGATCACCAAGGTGATGCCGATGAACATGCCGCCGAATACCGCGAGGTTCTTGCTCGCGACCCACCAGCGATCGTTGTCGAACAACCGCGCGTATTGCGCCAGACCGGCCCATTTGTAGTTGGGCAGGAATGTCGAGGTGGTGAACGACAGAACGAACGTCCACAGGATGTAGCCATAGAAGCCCACCAGAACGATGAACATGCTCGGCGCCAGCACCAGTTTGGGCAGCCAGCGTTGCAATGCATCGAACGGCGAGGCCTTGCTGAACACAGCAACAGAACTCATGGGGAAATCCAGAATAATGGTTTACGAAGGCATACCCTTGTAGGAGTGAGCCCTGTGGCGAGGGGATTCATCCCCGTTCGGCTGCGAAGCAGTCGCAAAACCATTGCATGCGGTGTTTCTGATACTCCGCCGCTGCAACTTTCTGGGGTCGCTGCGCAACCCAACGGGGTGAATCCCCTCACCACAAAAGCTCGCTCCTACAGGGTCCAAGCATTACTTGGCCGACTTGATCGCCGCGCCGAGTTTCTTGGCGGTGTCGGCCGGGTCGGCTTTCGGGTCGTTGATGTAGTTGGTTACTACGTCAAAGAACGCGCCTTGCACGGCCAGCGTGGTCGCCATGTTGTGCGCCATGCTCGGCTGCAGGCCGCCGGACTTGGCGTCCGCGAGGAAGTCTTTGGCAGCAGTCTGGGCGCAGGAGTCGAAACCGAGTTTCTCCATGTCGTTCAACATGTCGATTCGTACCGGGATCGAGCCTTTGTTGATGCTGAAGACTTTCTGGAAATTCTCACCCAGCACAACTTTGGCGATGTCTTGCTGACCAGCCGCGGTGCCCGCGTCTTTCTGCTTGAACACGGCCAGCGAGTCGATGTTGTAGGTGAACGCCTTGTCGGTGCCCGGGAAGGCTACGCACTGGTAATCCTTGCCGGCGATCTTCTTGGCGGCGGTCCATTCGGACTTGGCCCAGTCACCCATGATCTGCATGCCGGCCTTGCCGTTGATAACCTTGGCCGCTTCCAGGTTCCAGTCCTGACCTTTGCCGTCGGCGTCCATATAGGTCGCGACTTTCTTCAACTCGGTCAGGGCCTTGACCATTTCCGGGCCAGTCAGCGCGGAGTTGTCCAGATCGACCAGGGCTTTCTTGTAGCCATCAACACCCATGACCGACAGCACAATGGCTTCGAACACGGTGCTGTCTTGCCAAGGCTGACCGCCGTGAGCCAACGGGATGAGGCCCGCAGCCTTGAGCTTGTCGCCAGCGGCGTAGAATTCTTCGAGGGTGGTCGGGGCTTTTTCGATACCGGCTTTCTTGAAGACTTCCGGGTTGATCCACAGCCAGTTCACACGGTGAATGTTCACCGGCACGGCCACGTAATCACCGTCGTACTTCACGGTATCGGAGACTTTCTTGTCGAGCAGGCTGTCCCACTTTTCCGACTTGGCAACGTCTTTCAGAACGTCGGTGTCGAGCAGGCCGGTCGACGCCCATTCCTGGATGTCCGGGCCTTTGATCTGGGCAACGCCTGGCGGGTTGCCGGCAACAGCACGGCTTTTCAGCACAGTCATGGCAGTCGCACCGCCACCACCTGCGACTGCGCCGTCTTTCCAGGTGAAACCGTCTTTTTCGACTTGGGCCTTGAGCACATCAACGGCGGCTTTTTCGCCACCGGACGTCCACCAGTGCACGACTTCGACCGAACCTTTGGATTCGGCAGCGGAAACACTGAGAGGCAGAATTGCGAGCGGGAACAGGGAGGCGACAGAAATGACAGTAGCGAGGCGAGAAATCGCATTCATCTGAGATGTACCTTTCTTGTTGTTATGCGTTGCAAGTCTGGTGCTTGCGCTGCACAGGAGTTTAAACAGGGCGATTCCCCTCGCAGGTAACGAAGGGACGCGCGAATGTCACCACATGGTTACACAGGAATGCTCTGGGACAGCTGCGCCAAGGCAGTGGCCATACTCGGTGCCAAGGGTAGACGCGGAATAAGCACGGCTTGCCAGGCGTGATACAGATCGGGTTTGCCCGCCCAGATATCGGCACTTGGAATGTTTTGCGGGTTGAGCTCGTGATGCCAACTGCCGTCGCAGCGGTCGATAAAATTCACATCGCAAAAATCCCAGAACAGGCGATACCAGGTTTCGTATTGCGCATCACCGGTGCGTTTGAGCAAAGTGCTGGCCGCAGCGCTGGCCTCGGCATGCGTCCAGTGCAAGCGATGGCGGACCACGGCTTTGTTGTTCCAGTCGAGGGTGTACACGATGCCCGGCGCGCCATCGACGTCCCAACCGTAACGGCAGTTGTGGTCGAAGAGTTTCTGCGCGTCGGTGGCGAGCCAGCCGGGGGTGAGCATGCCGGCCTGCACTCGCGCCGCTTCGAGGTGCAGCAACAGCCGCGCCCACTCGAAACCGTGGCCCGGCGTAGTGCCGTAAGGGCGGAAGCCGTCGGCAGGATTGTCATGGTTGTACTCGCGCAGCGGTTGCCAGTCGCGATCGAAGTGCTCGATCACCAGATAATCATTGGCAGCAGCGTGGCCGTGAATCACGCGCTCGACGATGCGCTGGGCGCGTACCAGCCAGCGCGGATCTTCGGTGACATCGGCCAGGGCGAGAAACGCTTCGGTCGCGTGCATGTTGCTGTTGGCACCGCGATAGGCTTCCTCTTCGCTCCAGTCGCGGTTGAAGAATTCGCGCATGGCGCCTTCTTCTTCGCTCCAGAAATACGTGTCGATGATGTCGATCGCGTCATCCAGCAACGCTTGGGCGCCGGGACGCTTTGCGACCACCGCAGAACTCGCCGCCAGTGCGACGAAGGCGTGCAAGTAAGCGTTCTTGCCGGTGTTGTCATCGCGATGCTCGGCCACTGCAAACCAGCCACCGTGCAGCGCATCGCGCAGCGGCCCGCGCAGGGCGGCAATGCCGTGATCGACCAGCTCGGCAAACCCCGGCAAACCCTGAATATGGGCCATGGCGAAGCTGTGGGTCATGCGCGCGGTGCTCATGGTTTCGGCTTGTGCGTTCGCAGGCAACTGGCCGCGCTCGTCGAGGTTGCCGAAGCCTTCGGGCAGTCGTGACGCCTTGGCGAAATCCAGCAAACGCAGGCCTTCGGCGGCGAGCCATTGCTGGTGCGCGGGGGCATTGAGCCAGCTGCTGAAGCCGGGGTCGAAGTGATCCATGGGAGGCCTTTTTTGTTGTTATGACTGCGGGGAGTCTAAACAACGGGCCGGGGTGGGCTTGTAACGAAGGGGGCAAGTTTTGTCACCGAGCCGTGACAATTCACAGCGCAAAAAGCACCCTCATCGGAACGCCGCCCGCCCAGCCCTCTCCCGGAGGGAGAGGGGGCCGACCGAGGTGTCTTGAGCTATCCGTCAACCTGAAACGCTGAGTCGATTATGGATTCAGAGCAAATAGTTCAGGTCGGTTTAACTCTCCAACATCCCCCAATCAGTCCCCTCTCCCTCCGGGAGAGGGCTAGGGTGAGGGGCTCTTTTGATCTTCAATCCACCGAACGCGGCAACTGCAACGTCACCCGCAACCCACCCTCACGCAAATTCTGCAACGTCACTTCCCCTCCATGACTATGGGCAATATTCCGAGCAATCCCGAGGCCGAGCCCATACCCCTGCTGCTGCCCCGCCAACCGAAAGTGCGGCTCGAACACCTGCTCCAGCCGCTGCTCCGGCACGCCCGGACCTTCATCATCGACATGCAGGACAAACGCGCTCTCATCGTCATCAATATGCAAATGCGCGTTCTGCCCATACTTCAACGCATTGTCGATCAGATTGCCGATGCACCGTTTCAAAGCCAAAGGCTTACCCGAATATGCCGCCAGCGCCCGCCCATGCTGGGTCACGCGACCATTGCCGTTAGGCGCCAGATACGGCTCCACCAGACAATCGAGCACATGGTTGAGGTCGACCGGTTCGATGTTTTCGTGGATGTCGGTGTCTTTCACGCATTGCAACGCGCCTTTGACCAGCAGCTCCAACTCATCCAGATCGCGGCCGAACTTGATTTGCAGCTGTTCGTCTTCAAGCAGTTCGACGCGCAAACGCAAGCGGGTGATCGGCGTGCGCAGGTCATGGGAAATCGCGCTGAACAACTGGCTGCGCTCGGTCAGATAGCGGCTGATGCGTTCGCGCATGGTGTTGAACGCGCGGCCCACCTCGACCACTTCACTGCCACCGCCCTCCGCCACCGGTTCGACGTCAGCACCCAGCGACAGATCCCGCGCCGCCCGCGCCAGGCGCTTGAGCGGCCGGCTCTGCCAGTGCACCAATACGCCGATGAACAGCAGCAGAAATCCGCTGGTGAGGACGATGAACCACACCTGCTGCGACGGCAGGCCTTGCTCTTCAAGACTGGTGTAGGGCTCGGGCAACAGCGAGGCGATGTACAGCCACTCGCCCGGCGCCATTTGAATTTGCGTGACCAGCACGGGCGGATTCACCGGCTCAAGGGTCAGCGCGTAGTGCGCCCAGGAGCGCGGCAATTCATCGAGTTTCAGCCCCGCATTGAAGATCCGCAGATCCTCGGGGCTGACGAAGGTCACCGAGATGTCGGTGTCGTGACCGAGGGACTGGCGCAGCACTTCGTCGACCGCTTTCATCACCGCAGCTTTACGCGGGGTGACCGGCAGCACGTCCATGCCCAGCGGCTTGTCGTTGAGCGTCACCACAAACCGCGTGCCGCCCATGCTGCGCAACTGATCAAGCACCAGCGGCCGATAGGCCACCGGCAACGAACGAAAATAACTGACGCTGGCAGTCATCGAATGGGCAAGGCTGCGCGCGCTGGTGACCAGACCTTCAAGCTGCGTTGCGCGCAGTTGCGAGACCCAGATCACACTCGACAATGTCTGCGCGAACAGCACCGCGAGCAAGGTCAGCAGCAACATCCGCCCCAGCAGCGAACGCGGTACCGGCACCCTGGCGGCAAGTTTGCGCAGAGACTCAGTGGCCATTGCCGGCAACCACGTTGGCTGCCAGTTGATAGCCGCTGCCGCGTACCGTGCGAATCAGCCGTGGCGGCTTTTCCGTATCACGCAGACGTTGGCGCAAGCGGCTGACGGCCATGTCGACAATGCGATCGAGCGGCATCAGGTCGCGGCCACGGGTGGCGTTGCCGATGGTGTCGCGGTCGAGAATTTCCTGCGGGTGATCGAGGAACAGTTTCAACAAGGCAAAGTCGGCGCCGGACAGAATCACTTCTTCGCCATCGGTGTGAAACAGGCGATGACTGACCATGTCCAGTCGCCAGTCGTCGAACGCCAGCACTTCACTGCCGCTGCGTTCCTGACCGAATTGCGCGCGGCGCAGCAGCGCTTTGATGCGCGCTTGCAGTTCGCGGGGGCTGAAGGGTTTGCCGAGATAATCGTCGGCGCCGAGTTCCAGACCGATGACCCGGTCGGCTTCGTCGGAACTGGCAGTGAGCATGATGATCGGCACCTGCGCCTGACGCGGATGTTGACGCACCCAGCGGCAGAGGCTGAAACCGTCTTCGTCGGGCAGCATGACATCGAGGATCACCAGATCGCTCGGCGCCTCGTTGAGGGCCTGACGGAAACTGGCGCCATCGGCGGTGGCCCGAACCTGGAACCCGGCGCGGGTCAGGTAGGTTTCCAGCAACTCGCGTATTTCCTGGTCGTCATCGACCAACAATATCGACTTGTTGACTGAGCTCACTTCGAAGGCATCCTTGTTGTTGGAATTGGGGCGGATTATGCCTGATGAACCTTGAAAATTTGTTGTCTGTTCTGGCCCCATCGCTGGCAAGCCAGCTCCCACAAAGATCTGTGTCGTTCACAAAACCTGTGGGAGCTGGCTTGCCAGCGATGAAGTCGACCCGGTTTCAGGCCTGATCCAGCGCCACGCCGGCGCCAACAAGCCCGGAATACGGCGCCGTCACCAGCCACACCGGAATGCCTTTGAAGTAATCGCTCATACAGCCCTTGTCGGCAAAACTGCGGGCAAAACCACTTTCAACGAAGAAGTCGGCAAAGCGCGGAATCACCCCACCGACGATAAACACCCCACCCCGGGCGCCCGTGGTCAGCACGTTGTTACCCGCCACGCGGCCGAGCCAGCAGCAGAACTGCTCCAGCACTTCCAGCGCAATCGGATCGCCTGCAAGGCCAGCGGCCGTAATTGCTTCCGGCGTTTCGAGTGTCGGCTCATGGCCATCCACCGCACAAATCGCCCGGTAGACACGCGGCAAGCCACCGCCGCTCAAAGCAGTCTCCGCGCTGACATGGCCGATCTCGTTGTGGATGTGCTGCCAGAGCTGCGTTTCACGCGGGCTGCTCAGCGGCAGATCAACGTGACCACCCTCGCCCGGCAATGCCGCAAAACGACCTTCACCGAGATCAAGCAAAGTACCGACGCCAAGGCCAGTGCCGGGGCCAATCACCACTGCGGGACGCAACGGCTCCGGCGTGCCTTCGCAGACCACGCGGAATTCGCCTGGCTGCAAACGGGTCATGCCCAACGCCATCGCCGAAAAGTCGTTGACCAGCAGCAACTGCTCGACCTGCAAGGTCTGGCAGAAGGTTTTGCGACTCAGGCGCCAGTGGTTGTTGGTGAACTTGAATTCATCGCCACTGACCGGGCCGGCCACCGACAGGCACACCGAACCGATGGCGCCCGGCGCCAGACCGAGCCCGCTCAGGTAGAGGCTGATGGCCTCTTCCGGGCTGGCATGGTCGGCCGTGGCCAACACTTGAATCGATTCCAGTTGCTGGTTTTTCCACAACGCGAAACGTGCGTTGGTGCCTCCGATGTCACCGACCAAAGCCAGTTTCAATTAAGCGTCTCCAGGGCAGAAGTGAAGGCGCTGGCGCCCTGCTCCGCCGAGCTGAAGGCCACGCGCATGAAACCGAACAGTTCGCGACCGCTGCCGATGTTGTTGCCCAACAGGCCTTTGGCGGGTTCGCGCGCTGCAAATTCGTCGGCGTCCACTTTAAGTTCCAAAGTGCCTTTGACGCCATCGACGCGGATGATATCGCCCTCTTGCACGCGAGCCAAAGCACCACCGACATAAGCTTCCGGGCTGACGTGGATCGCCGCCGGGATTTTCCCCGAGGCACCGGACATGCGCCCGTCAGTCACCAACGCCACTTTGAAGCCGCGATCCTGCAGCACGCCAAGGAACGGCGTCATCTTGTGCAGCTCCGGCATGCCGTTGGAGCGCGGACCCTGGAAGCGCATCACGGCGACGAAATCCTTCTCCAGCAAACCGGCCTTGAACGCATCGGCCAGATCCTGTTGATCCTGGAACACCATGGCCGGCGCTTCGACGATCTGGTTTTCCAGCGCCACGGCGGACACCTTCATCACACCGCGACCGAGGTTGCCTTCCATCACGCGCAGACCACCCTCCGGCGAGAACGCGCGCGCCACTGGACGCAGAATATTTTCGTCGAGGCTGTCGACCGGGCCTTCACGCCATACCAATTGACCGTTATCGAGGAACGGTTCTTTGGTGTACTTGCTCAAGCCGTGGCCGAGCACGGTGTTGACGTCTTCGTGCAGCAGGCCGGCACCCAGCAGTTCGCGGATCAGGAACGACATGCCGCCCGCTGCCTGGAAGTGGTTGATGTCAGCCTTGCCGTTCGGATAGACGTGGCTCAGGGTCGGGACGACTTCGGAGAGGTCGGCCATGTCCTGCCAGGTCAGTTGGATGCCCGCGGCCATGGCGATGGCCGGCATGTGCAGGGTGTGGTTGGTCGAACCGCCGGTGGCGTGCAGCGCGACGATCGAGTTGACCAACGACTTCTCGTCGACGATTTCGCCGATTGGCATGAAGTTGCCGTTCTGCTTGGTCAGGCGCGTGACTTGATGCGCGGCTTCGCGGGTCAGGGCGTCACGCAGTGGCGTGTTCGGGTTGACGAAAGAGGCGCCCGGCAAGTGCAGGCCCATGACTTCCATCAGCAATTGGTTAGTGTTGGCGGTGCCGTAGAAAGTGCAGGTGCCCGGGCTGTGGTAGGACTTCATCTCCGATTCCAGCAGCTCTTCGCGGGTGGCTTTGCCTTCGGCGTACTTCTGTCGAACGTCGGCTTTTTCCTTGTTGGAAATGCCCGAGACCATCGGCCCGCCCGGCACAAAGATTGTCGGCAGGTGACCGAAACGCAGGGAGCCCATCATCAGGCCCGGCACGATCTTGTCGCAGATGCCGAGCATCAGCGCGCCGTCGAACATGTTGTGGGACAACGCCACCGCTGTGGACATCGCGATCACTTCGCGGCTCGGCAGGCTCAGCTCCATGCCCGGCTCGCCTTGGGTCACGCCATCACACATCGCCGGAGTGCCGCCAGCGAACTGGCCGACCGAACCGATTTCGCGCAGGGCGTTTTTGATTTGCGCAGGGAAAACTTCGTACGGCTGGTGCGCCGAGAGCATGTCGTTATACGAAGAAACAATGGCGATGTTCGCCGAGTTCATCATCCGCAGGCTGTGCTTGTCTTCAGTGCCGCACCCGGCCACACCGTGGGCGAAGTTGGCGCATTGCAGCTTGCCGCGCATCGGGCCGTCAGTTGCAGCGCCGCGAATCAGCGCAAGGTAAGCCTGACGTGTGGCGCGGCTGCGGGCGATAAGCCGTTCGGTGACCTCAAGGACGCGGGGATGCATGTGTAGAACTCCAGGCTAACGGATATGGCGACCTGATTGTCTATGCTGATCAAGGGCCCGCGCATTCGGGATGACGGACGGTTTTCTTGATCATTCGGACCAGTTGATTCAGGTCACTCGTTGTAGATAAAACAAAATATTGCCACTAAAAAGGCTTGTTTTCTATTTTTATGCGAATAATCTTGTAATTCCAACAACAAAACGACGGCGGCGCTGTTCCATGACTCTTCGAATCGCAATCAATGGTTTTGGCCGCATCGGCCGTAATGTCCTGCGCGCACTGTATACCCAAGGCTATCGACAGGATCTGCAGATTGTTGCCATCAACGATCTGGGCGACAGCTCGATCAACGCGCATCTGCTCAAATACGACACCGTTCATGGCACGTTCGACGCCGAAGTGGCGCATGACAACGAAAGCCTGACCGTCAACGGCGACCGCATTTCGGTCAGCGCCATTCGCAACCCGGCCGAGCTGCCATGGGCTGCGGAAAAAATCGATGTGGTCTTCGAATGCACCGGTTTGTTTACTGACCGTGCCAAAGCCGCCGCGCATATTACTGCCGGCGCCCGCAAAGTGATCATCTCGGCCCCGGCCAAAGGTGCCGATGCCACCGTCGTTTACGGTGTGAACCACGACATTCTGCGTCAGTCGCACCAGATCATCTCCAATGCTTCGTGCACCACCAACTGCCTGGCGCCGGTCGCGCAAGTGCTGCACCGCGAGCTGGGCATCGAAAGCGGTTTGATGACCACGATCCATGCGTACACCAACGACCAGAATCTGACCGACGTCTACCACACCGACCCGTACCGCGCGCGTTCGGCCACGCAGAACATGATCCCGAGCAAGACCGGTGCCGCTGAAGCGGTGGGCCTGGTACTGCCGGAACTGGCGGGCAAACTGACCGGCATGGCCGTGCGCGTGCCGGTGATCAACGTGTCGCTGGTGGATCTGACCGTTCAGTTGAAGAAAGAAGCCACTGCCGAAGAAGTCAACGCTCTGCTGAAAGCGGCGAGCCAGCACTCGAAAATTCTTGGTTACAACACGTTGCCGTTGGTCTCCAGCGACTTCAACCACAACCCGCTGTCGTCGATCTTCGACGCCAACCACACCAAGTCCAGCGGCAAACTGCTGAAAGTGCTGGCCTGGTACGACAACGAATGGGGCTTCTCCAACCGCATGCTGGATAACTGCCTGGCGCTGTGTAACGCCGAGTAATTCCCGCCCTGCCCCTGATCCCTGTGGGAGCTGGCTTGCCAGCGATGAGGTCGGCACATCCAAAATGGATATTGCCTGGCCCACCGCCATCGCTGGCAAGCCAGCTCCCACAAGGTCAAGTATTTCAATTTGAAATCAACGCTTGACCATTCAGCTAGATGATAAGCATTATCATTCGCTTGAAATGGATCAGGTCCTCCCGTGAGTCAATCGCGCTTCAACCACGTCTTCCTTACCCAGCGCACGTCTTTGCTACGAACGCTGGAACGGATGGTCAACAATCACAGCACCGCTGAAGACCTGTTGCAGGAGACCTACCTGCGCGTGACTCGGGCGCTGAGCGAGCGGGCCATCGATCATCTCGAACCCTTTGTCTTCCAGACCGCGCGCAATCTGGCGCTCGATCATCTGCGTGCGCGCAAGATTCATTCGCGAACCATGGTCGATGACGTGCCGCAAAATGTCGTGCACAGCATCGCCGCCCCCGTCAGCAGCGCCGAAGACGCCGCCCACGCCGAACAGATGCTGGAACGCTTGAACGTGAGTCTCAGTCAACTCAGCCCGCGCCAGCAGCAGATCTTCATCCTCAGCCGCTTGCACGGGCACAGTTATCAGGAAATCGCCGAAGAGCTGAGCGTGTCACTCAGCACCGTGCAGAAAGAACTCAAACTGATCATGAGCATTTGCATCGGCGTTGCCGAACGCTTGAATGGCGACTAAACCTGTAGCGCATTTATGCAGGGCTCAGGATCGACTGCACTGATCATCGGGCTTTGTTACCCTTGCCCGACTTTTACGCTTCATTAAAAAAACAGCCGTGCACAGACACTGCCGAGGAAACACCGTGACGGACACCCATCGCTCGCCTTCGCCCTCATCGGCGCAGGCTGCCGCACTGGCAATGGACCAGGCCCTGGACTGGCTCATCGTGCTCGGCAGCCCGGACGAGGAGCAGACCCGGCAGTTCCAAGCCTGGCTGGCGGCAGATCCGTTGAATGCCCAAGCGTTCGCCAAGGCGCAAGCAATCTGGGACGGCCCGCAAATCGCCCAGTGCGCGCAAAACCTCGCTTTGAGACCTGCAAAAGTCAGCTTCCTCAACCGCTTGCGTCCACACTGGAAACCACTGGCCACCGCCGCCGTGCTGGTGCTCGGTCTGTTCAGTTTCAGCAACCTGCCGATGCGTTTGCAGGCCGATCACCTGACCGTGGTCGGCGAACGTCAGCGCCTGCAACTGGAGGACGGTTCGCAAGTCCTGCTCAACACCAATTCAGCGTTTTCCAGCACGATCAACGATCAGCAGCGCGTCGCGCGGTTGTATCAGGGCGAAGCGTTTTTCGAGGTCGCAGCCAATCGCAATAAACCGCTGGAAATCGACGCCGGGCCGGTCAAGGCCAGCGTGCGCGACACTGCGTTCGCCGTGCGCTATCTAGACGGTGTCGCGCAGGTCAACGTGCAGCGTGGTGATGTCGATTTACGCGCCACCCATAATGATGCGCGGGTGCGCCTGTCTGCCGGGGAAAGTATCCGCATCGGCCCCAACGGTTTCGACAGTCCGGCCAAACTCGACGCGGCCACCGATCTGGCCTGGGTGCAAGGTCGACTGGTGTTTGAGAACTGCCCGCTGAATCAGGTGCTGGCCGAATTGCGCCGTTACTATCCGGGCTGGATCATCAACACCAACGAGCAGTTGGCCGGCGTTGCCGTGACTGGCAATTACCGCCTCGATCAGCCGCTCGACGTGGTGCGTTCCCTGGCCCACATCACCTCGGCGCGGCTGCAGGAATTTCCGGCGCTGGTCATTTTGAACTAAATGAGAATTATTTTTACTCGATAGCGTGAGCGCGTTCGTCTAGTTATAGCCAATGCAATTGATTCGCATCCTCGGATACGAGTCAGCAACTATAAAGATTCGTGCGACACGGAGCGCTATCGATGTCCCTTCGCCTTACCCGCCAGACTTCTTCCCCTTCCCGCGTATTGTCGCTGCTGACCGCGGCCATCCTCATGGCCGGCACCGCGCCACTGATGGCTGCCACCGAGCAACCGGCGCGCAACATGGGTGATTACGCGTTCTCCATCAGTCAGCAGCCGCTGGTGTCGGCGCTCAACGCGTTCACCACCGTGACCGGTTGGCAGATCGGCTTGCCGGCAGAACTGGGTCAGGGCATATCATCGCCGGGTGTGCGCGGTTCGCTGCCACCGGAAAAAGCCCTGGAGCGCCTGTTGGTGGGGACCAACCTGAGCTTTCGCAAGTTGAGCAACAACAACGTGGTGCTGGAAAAACGTAGCAGCAGCGGCGCACTGAATCTCGATCAGGTGACCATCAGCGCCACCCGTCAGGAACAGTCGGTGAACAGCGTGCCGAGCACCGTCACCGTGCAAACCCGAGAAGAACTGGACCGCAACAACGTCAACTCAATCAAGGATCTGGTGCGCTATGAGCCGGGCGTGTCCGTCGGCGGCGCCGGCCAGCGCGCCGGGCTGACGGGCTACAACATTCGGGGCATCGATGGCGACCGCGTCCTGACTCAGATCGACGGCGTGCAAGTGCCGGACAGTTTCTTCAATGGCCCCTACGCCCAGACCAATCGCAATTACGTCGACCCGGAAATCGTCAAACGCGTGGAAATTCTCCGTGGCCCGGCATCAGTGCTCTACGGCAGTAACGCCATCGGCGGCGCCGTCAGCTACTACACCCTCGACCCGGACGACATCATCAAACCAGGCAAGGACGTCGGCGCGCGTTTGAAAACCGGTTACAGCTCCGCGGATGACAGCTGGCTGACCTCCGGCACCGTCGCTGGCCGCAGTGGCGACTTTGACGGTTTGCTGCACCTGAGCCAGCGCAATGGCCATGAAACCGAATCCTATGGGGAAACCGGCGGCACCGGCCTGAACCGCACCGAGGCCAATCCCGAGGATGTGCGCACCACCAACGTTCTGGCCAAACTGGGCTGGAACTACGCCGACGATGCACGCTTGGGCCTGACCTACGAACACTATAAGGACGACCGCGACACCAACCAGTTGAGCGCTGTCGGCGGGCCGTTCAACGCTGGACGTGGTTTCGGTTTCTACAAGTCCCGCACGGGCAACGACACGGTCACGCGCGAGCGTTTCGGGCTGGAACACAGCTTTGGTCTCGACAGCGCGCTGGCTGACAACATCAAGTGGTCGCTCAATTACCAGATCGCGAAAACCGACCAGAGCACCGAAGAAATCTACGCGCCTTCGCGCACCGTATTGCGCGAACGCGATACCACCTACAAAGATCGCCAATGGGTGTTCGATGCCCAAGCTGACAAGTCCTTCGCCATTGCTGACACCGACCACGTTGTCACCTACGGCACCACGATCAAGCAGGACAAAGTCACCGGTCTGCGCACCGGCAGCGGCACTTGCCTGACCGTGGCCGGCGCCTGCCGCGTGATCGGCGCGCCAAGCGCTGCCGATACCCTGACACCGGCCAGCGACTTCCCCGATCCGACCATCAACAGCTACAGCCTGTTTGCTCAGGATCAGATCAGTTGGGGCAACTGGACTTTCCTGCCGGGGGCACGTTACGACTACACCCAGCTCAAGCCACACATCACCGACGAATTCCTGGTCACCGCCGACCAGAGCGGCAACGGCGTGGTGAGCGACAAGACCAAAACCTGGCATCGTCTGTCGCCCAAGTTCGGTACCACTTACAGCTTCAACGACAACTACACCTGGTACGGCCAGTACGCCGAAGGCTTCCGCACGCCGACTGCCAAAGCGCTTTACGGCCGGTTTGAAAACCTCGCCGGCGGCTATCAGGTTGCGCCGAATCCCGATCTCGACCCGGAAAAGAGCAAGAGCTATGAAACCGGCCTGCGCGGCCAGTTCGAGGCCGGCACGTTCGACGTGGCGGTGTTCTACAACAAATACCGTGATTTCATCGACGAAAACGCCATCACTCCCGGTTACTCCGAGACCACGTTCCAGAGCAACAATATCAAGCACGCGACCATCAAGGGCGTGGAACTCAAGGGTCGTCTGAACCTTGATACCTTCGGTGCGCCAACCGGCCTATATACCCAGGGCTCGATGGCGTATCTCTATGGCCGCAACGATGACAGCGGACAACCGCTGAACAGCGTCAATCCGCTGACCGGCGTGTTCGGCCTCGGTTATGACCAGGACAACTACGGTGCCCTGCTGAGCTGGACGCTGGTCAAGCGCAAGGATCGCGTCGACAGCAGCAGTTTCAACACGCCGGACGGCACCAGCTCCCAGTTCAAGACGCCGGGTTATGGCGTGCTCGACCTGGCGGGCTTCTACAAAGTCACGGACGACGTGACCCTGAACGCCGGTCTCTACAACCTGACCGACAAGAAATACTGGCAGTGGGATGACGTGCGCGGTTACGACAGCGTCGGCGAGGCTTCGGTCACGCAACCGGCCAACCTTGATCGCCTGACCCAACCGGGTCGTAACTTCGCAATCAATCTGGTGTGGGACATCTGACCCCGCTGGCCTCACTGCGCGTGTTTACGCACCGCGCAGCGAGGCTTTTTTTACTGTCCGGCGCTGGCCCGTTCGTCTTGTTATCAAGCGCCTCATCTATCAAGGACATGTCATGACTTCTTCGGAAAAAGCCCTGCGTTCACAACGCCTGAACCAGATCACCCACGAGCCGCACAGCAAACTCGACGCCTTGGTCAAAGCCCATGCGCCGTTCGAAACCCGCGCCAACTTCGCCCGTTTCGTGGTGGCGCAATACCTGTTCCAGTCAGAACTGGTTGAGCTGTACAACGATGCCGAACTGACCGCGATCGTTGCCGATCTGCCGGCCCGTTGCCGCGCCGACGCAGCCAAGGCTGACTTGGCGGATCTCGATACTGAAGTCCCGGCGCCGGTGGCCGGCGCGGTGAAAAACCCGAGCAAGGCCCGAGCGCTCGGCTGGATCTTCGTTTCTGAAGGTTCGAAGCTCGGGGCGGCATTCCTGATCAAACGCGCCGTGGCGCTGGAGCTGAGTGAAACCTTCGGCGCCCGCCATTTGGGCGAACCTGAAGGTGGCCGCGCTGAAGGCTGGAAGCGCTTCGTCAAAACCCTCGACGCGTTGCAATTCAGCGCCGAGGAAGAAGCCGAAGTCGAGCAAGGCGCGATTGACGCGTTCAACCGCTTCACCGTGCTGCTGGAACAGGCTTACGCCACAGAAGCTGAACTGGCCTGATTCCCCGGCACAACACAAAACCCTGTGGGAGCTGGCTTGCCAGCGATGGCGGTGGATCAGTTACTACAGGGTTGACTGACATACCGCTATCGCTGGCAAGCCAGCTCCCACAGGGGACTGAGTAAGTCTGTAAGATCCCCGTCTCGCCTCACGCAATCCCGAGCCCATGCCGCAACCAGCCTCCTCCAAACTCGCCCGTCTGCTGTTCGGCCTGCTGGCCTACGTCAGCCTCGGCATCGGCCTGATCGCCATTGTCGTGCCCGGATTGCCGACCACCGAGTTCATCCTCCTCGCCGCCTGGGCTGCCACCCGCAGTTCGCCGCGCCTGAGTGCCTGGCTGGAAAATCATCGGCTGTTCGGGCCAATCCTGAGCAACTGGCGCAACGGCAAGATCATCGCGCGCAGGGCCAAAGTCAGCGCCACAGTAAGCATGTTGCTGTGTGCGACGTTGATGCTCGTGATGCTCGATCACGGCTGGCCGATCTATCTGGCGATCGCCGGGATGGGGTTGGGCAATCTGTGGATCTGGTCGCGACCGGAAACTATCGCCACCTCTTCTTGACTGCCCACAACCCCCTGGTCAAAGGAGCTTCTGTGGCGAGGGGATTTATCCCCGTTTGGCTGCGCAGCAGCCACAAATCAGACCCGCATAGTGTCAGCCAAAACGGGTTCTCAAGTTTCGGGTCTGCTTCGCAGACCAACGGGGATAAATCCCCTCGCCACAAAAGCATCCACCTGTATCCAGCCTCCCGCAACAACCCTGAAACATCCCTGTAATTAAACCCTTTTTCAGCACATTCCCCTGCGCAAACGTTTAGCGCTGACCGTCCGTCGGCACGCGCCTCATGCCGTCTCGCTCCGCGCCGATGAGCATTGAATGGCGCTGAATGGATTTGGCGAACCGGGTCCTTCTGACCGATGCCAACAGCTCACCCATTCTCGAGAACACCCCATGTTCGACTCTCTGTCCATTCGCCTGAAAATCGTTCTGCTCTCCGGCCTATGCCTTCTCGGCGTGGTTGCGCTGATCGTCGGCATCAACATCTACCAGACCAACCAGAACGACCAACTGGTCAGCGCCTCCAGCAGCAAGATGCTCACCGCCAGTGTGCAAAACCTGTTGCAGGCCAAGGCCGGCGAACAAGCAGTGCGCGTACAGAAGACCTTCGGCGAAAACCTGTTGGTGGTCACTGCACTGGCCGACCAGATCAAGGATATGCGGAGCATGGCCGCCAAGCGTTCGCTGGACGCCGGCGCGTTGCGTGAAGAACTGAACCAGAGCCTGAAAACTGCGTTCGAGCGCAACGACAAAGTGCTCGGTATCTGGCTCGCTTTCGAACCCAATAGCCTGGACGGCAAGGACAGCGAGTTCGCCAATGACGCCGCCCGCCAGTCCAACGAAGCCGGACGTTTCGCCAGCTACTGGAGCCGTGCCGCCGGCGCAGCGCTGAACACCATCATGGTCGAAGATGATTTGACCAAAACCACGATGAGCGTCAGCGGTACACCGTACAACAGCTGGTACACCTGCCCTCGCGACGCCAAACGCACCTGCCTGCTCGACCCGTATGCGGACACCGTCGGCGGCAAGGAAATGCTCATGACCACGATTTCCGTGCCGTTGCTGGTGGACGGCAAAGCCATCGGCGTGGTCGGCGTCGACATTGCCCTCGACGCCCTGCAAGCCGCCTCTGTGGAATCCCAGCGTGACCTGTTCAACAGCGCCGGACATATGCTGATCGTTTCCGGCAGCGGCGTGCTCGGAGCCTACAGCGCCGACGCGAGTAAGGTCGGCAAAAGTATCGGCGACACCCTCGGTGCCGAAGGCAAGGACGTGCTGCAACTGCTCAGCGCCGGCACGCCGAAGATTCTCGAACAGGGAGACTTGATTCGCGCGGTGTACCCGGTCAGCCCGATCAGCGATTCGAAGGCGTGGGGCGTGGTCATCGACCTGCCGAAACAAGTGCTGCTGGCTGATTCGGTCAAGCTCCAGGCAGTGCTCGACGATGCGCAGGAAACCGGCACCATGACCGCCATTTCGGTCGCCGTGATCGCAGGTTTAGTCGGCCTGCTGCTGATCTGGCTGACGGCGTCCGGCGTCACTCGCCCCATCAACAGCGTCGCCGAGATGCTGAAGAACATCGCCAGCGGTGAAGGCGATCTGACCCAACGCCTGAACTACACCAAGCAAGATGAACTGGGCGAACTGGTGAACTGGTTCAACCGCTTCCTCGACAAGCTGCAACCGACCATCGCGCAGATCAAACAGAGCATCACCGAAGCGCGCGGCACCGCCGACCAGTCTTCGGAAATCGCCCGTCAGACCAGCGAAGGCATGCAGGTGCAGTTCCGCGAAATCGACCAGGTGGCCACCGCTTCCAACGAGATGAGCGCCACCGCCCACGATGTCGCCAACAGTGCGTCGAACGCGGCCAATGCCGCGAAAGGTGCCGACCAGTCGGCGAAGGAAGGCATGTCGATCATCGAGCGCAGCACCCGCGACATCAATCAACTGGCCGATGAAGTCAGCAAAGCGGTGACCGAAGTCGAAGCACTGGCGGTCAACAGCGAACAGATCGGTTCGGTGTTGGAGGTGATCCGCAGCATCGCCGAGCAAACCAACCTGCTGGCGCTCAACGCCGCCATCGAAGCCGCACGCGCCGGTGAAAGCGGTCGCGGTTTTGCCGTGGTCGCGGATGAAGTGCGTAACCTCGCCAAGCGCACGCAGGACTCGGTGGAAGAAATTCGCATCGTCATCGAGAAGATTCAGACCGGCACTCGCGGCGTGGTCGCGACCATGCATTCGAGCCAGACCCAGGCCCACAACAACGCCGGGCAGATCCGTCACGCCGTGGATGCACTGGGCAAGATCAGCGACGCGGTGACGGTGATCAGCGACATGAACCTGCAAATCGCCAGCGCCGCCGAACAGCAGAGCGCGGTGGCCGAAGAGGTCAATCGCAACGTCTCGGCGATTCGTACGGTGACTGAAACCTTGACCGAGCAAGCCACGGAATCGGCGGCGATCAGCAGCCAGCTCAATGCCCTGGCCAGCCAGCAGATGAAGTTGATGGATCAGTTCCGGGTATAACAATCACCACAAAACCCTGTGGGAGCTGCGGTGCGACGATTCGACTTGCCAGCGATGACGGTGGACCAGTTGATACAAGTTTGACTGACAAACCGCTATCGCTGGCAAGCCAGCTCCCACAGTGCCCGTGTCGTACACAATGAACACCCGCGAACCTGTGGGAGCTGGCTTGCCAGCGATGGGGCCCGTACTGCACGCCCAGTACAGTCAGACCTGATCAACAATACGCACAACACTTGAGCCAGCCAGTCCGACCGTGGCTGATACATGAGCACCTGTCTCACAACGACAACACACCGCTGTACAACCCATAAGCCGCCAACCCCGCCCCAATGATCACGCAAGTAAAAATGCCCTTCTCGACCGTGGTGAATAGAGGCTCACCCTGCTCATGCTTGGCCTTGGCGAACAGGATCACCCCCGGCGCATACAACAGCGCCGACAGCAGCAGATATTTCACGCCGCCGGCATACAAAAGCCACACCGCATAACTCAGGGCGATGCCGCCGATCAGCAGATCCTTGGTACGTTCGGCCGAGGCGTGTTCGTAGGTTTCGCCGCGCCCACTCAGCAACACCGCGTACGCCGCCGACCACAGGTACGGCACCAGAATCATCGATGACGCCAGATAAATCAGGCTGGTGTAGGTGCCCTCCGAGAACAGCGTGATCAGCAGGAAAATCTGAATCATCACGTTGGTCAGCCACAACGCGTTGACCGGCACATGGTTGGCGTTTTCCTTTTTCAGGAACGCCGGCATGGTCTTGTCCTTGGCCGTGGCGAAGAGGATTTCGGCACAGAGCAACGCCCACGACAGCAACGCCCCAATCAGCGAGACCGCCAGGCCAACACTGATCGCCAGCGCCCCCCACGACCCGACGATATGCTCAAGCACTGCCGCCAGTGACGGGTTCTGCAGGTTGGCCAGTTCCGGCTGGCTCATGATCCCCAGCGACAACACGTTGACCAGCACCAGCAGCGCCAGCACGCCGATGAATCCAATCACCGTGGCGCGCCCGACATCGCTGCGCTTTTCCGCTCGGGCCGAGTAGACGCTGGCGCCCTCGATGCCGATGAACACAAACACCGTCACCAGCATCATGTTGCGCACCTGATCCATCACCCCGCCGAAACTCGGGTTGCTGCGGCCCCAGATGTCGCGGGTAAAAATATCAGCCTTGAACGCCACGGCGGCGATGACGATAAACATGATCAGCGGCACGATCTTGGCCACGGTGGTGACCTGGTTGATAAACGCCGCCTCCTTGATCCCGCGCATCACCAGAAAATGCACGCCCCACAGCAATACCGACGCGCAGCCGATGGCAATCGGCGTATTGCCTTGGCCGAACACCGGAAAGAAGTAGCCGAGGGTGCTGAACAGCAAAACGAAGTAACCGACGTTGCCCAGCCAGGCACTGATCCAGTAACCCCAGGCGGACGAGAAGCCCATGTAGTCGCCAAACCCGGCCTTGGCATAGGCGTAGACGCCGGAATCCAGTTCGGGTTTGCGATTGGCCAGGGTTTGAAACACGAACGCCAAAGTCAGCATGCCGATGGCGGTGATCCCCCAGCCGATCAAAATCGCCCCGGCATCGGCGCGTGCGGCCATGTTCTGCGGCAAGGAAAAAATCCCCCCGCCAATCATCGAACCCACCACTAGGGCGATCAACGCACCAAGGCGCAGCTTTTGCGTCGGTTGCGACATTCCAGTCTCCCTGAACACCGTTGAAGTTCTATTTGTAACAACTATTGCCTAAACAGGTTAAGCGCGATGACGTTTATCAGGTGATACCGGCGAAATGTGCATTTTATATATAGCTGATGATGCTTGCGCGTAGCACGTTAAGACCGATTTGTGCACTGATCCTGATTATTCAATTCTGTACTGAAAACAGATGCTGAAATTTGCCAAAACCGAAAAAAGAACTAGCGTGATAGTTCGAACGTAATAATAGCCATTCCCAGCCACAGCGCGAAAAACCCTCTAGAACGGGCGTTACAGACAGTAGCTTTATGCCTGCAAGCATTTCCTAAGTCATTCATTAACAATGGAATGTGACCATGCACTGATCTAAGTCAGCTGTTTGAACAGACAACAGAACTACGCTGTGATCTCTTCTCTCCTGCAATGGAGTCATGCAATGTCTGAAGCTCCCGGAAAACTACGACTAGGTGCACTGGTTGCCTTGGTAGTCGGCTCAATGATCGGTGGCGGGATATTCTCTTTGCCACAAAACATGGCCGCCAGTGCCGACGTCGGCGCGGTGCTGATCGGTTGGGTGATCACCGCTGTCGGCATGCTCACCCTCGCTTTCGTCTTTCAAACCCTCGCCAATCGCAAGCCTGACCTGGACGGCGGTGTCTACGCCTACGCCAAGGCCGGGTTCGGCGATTACATGGGTTTCTCGTCCGCCTGGGGTTACTGGATCAGTGCCTGGCTGGGCAACGTCGGTTACTTCGTTTTGCTGTT
This sequence comes from Pseudomonas sp. NPDC098747, assembly GCF_044760045.1. Classification (NCBI taxonomy): domain Bacteria; kingdom Pseudomonadati; phylum Pseudomonadota; class Gammaproteobacteria; order Pseudomonadales; family Pseudomonadaceae; genus Pseudomonas; species Pseudomonas sp. NPDC098747. The sequence continues at coordinate 86,393 of NZ_JBIWAL010000020.1, forward strand.
CAGCACCCTCGGTTATTTCTTCCCGATTTTCGGCGAAGGCAACACGGTTGCAGCCGTCATCGGCGCGTCCATTCTGCTGTGGGCCGTTCACTTTCTGGTACTGCGCGGGATCAAGGAAGCGGCGTTCATCAACCTCGTGACCACCGTCGCCAAAGTCGTGCCGCTGGTGCTGTTTGTGCTGATCGCCGTGTTCGCCTTCAAACTGGACATCTTCACCGCCGACATCTGGGGCATAAAAAACCCGGACCTGGGCAGCGTGATGAACCAGGTCCGCAACATGATGCTGGTCACCGTGTGGGTGTTCATCGGCATCGAGGGCGCGAGCATCTTCTCGGCGCGAGCGGAAAAACGCTCCGACGTCGGCAAGGCCACCGTGATCGGCTTCATCACCGTGCTGCTGTTTTTGATGCTGGTGAACGTGCTGTCGCTGGGCATCATGACTCAGCCAGAACTGGCCAAATTGCAGAACCCGTCGATGGCTGCCGTGCTTGAGCACGTGGTCGGTCACTGGGGCGCAGTGCTGATCAGCGTCGGTCTGATCATCTCGCTGTTGGGTGCGCTGCTGTCATGGGTGCTGCTATGCGCGGAGATCATGTTCGCCGCCGCCAAAGACCACACCATGCCGGAGTTTCTGCGCAAGGAAAACGCCAACCACGTACCGGTCAACGCCCTGTGGCTGACCAACGCGATGGTGCAGATTTTCCTGGTCATCACCCTGTTCTCGGCCAGCACTTATCTGTCGCTGATCTACCTCGCCACCTCGATGATTCTGGTGCCGTACCTGTGGTCGGCGGCGTATGCCCTGCTGCTGGCGGTGCGCGGCGAAACGTACAAGGGCTTCGCTGCCGAACGGCGCAAGGATCTGATCATCGGCGGCATCGCCCTGATCTACGCGGTATGGCTGCTATACGCCGGCGGCGTGAAGTACCTGCTGCTCTCGGCCCTGCTCTATGCGCCCGGCGCGATCCTGTTCGCCAAAGCCAAACTCGAACTCAAACAACCGGTTTTCACCAACGTCGAGAAGCTGATTTTCGCCGCAGTGGTCGTGGGCGCCCTGGTGGCTGCCTACGGACTGTATGACGGCTTCCTGACTCTGTAATTGCCAAACGTTTTATCTCTGGAGGATCACTGCAATGACCACGGAAAAAGTTAAGTACGGCGTCCATTCCGAAGCCGGCAAACTGCGCAAAGTCATGGTTTGCTCCCCAGGTCTGGCCCACCAGCGGCTGACCCCGAACAACTGCGATGAACTGCTGTTCGACGATGTGCTGTGGGTCGCCCAGGCCAAGCGCGACCACTTCGACTTCGTCACCAAGATGCGTGAGCGCGGGATCGATGTGCTGGAAATGCACAACCTGCTGACCGACATCGTCGCCATCCCGGATGCGCTGGACTGGATTCTCGACCGCAAGGTGACTGCCGATTCGGTGGGCCTGGGTCTGATCAACGAAGTGAAATCCTGGCTGAAAAGCCTCGAGCCACGGCACATCGCCGAATTCCTGATTGGCGGCGTCTCCGCCGATGATTTGCCGGACAGCTTCGGTGGCAAGACCATCCAGATGTTCCGCGACTTCCTCGGCCATTCCAGCTTCATCCTGCCGCCGCTGCCGAACACTCAGTTCACCCGCGACACCACTTGCTGGATCTACGGCGGCGTGACGCTGAACCCGATGTACTGGCCGGCGCGTCGTCAGGAAACTTTGCTGGCGACTGCCATCTACAAATTCCACCCGCAATTCACCAACGCCGATTTCGAGATCTGGTACGGCGACCCGGACAAGGAGCACGGCAGCTCCACCCTTGAGGGCGGCGACGTCATGCCAATCGGCAACGGCGTGGTGTTGATCGGCATGGGCGAGCGCTCATCCCGTCAGGCCATCGGTCAATTGGCGCTGAATCTGTTCAAGAACAAAGCCGTGGAAAAAGTCATCGTTGCCGGCCTGCCGAAGTCTCGCGCAGCGATGCACCTGGACACCGTGTTCAGCTTCTGCGACCGCGACCTGGTGACGATTTTCCCGGAAGTGGTCAACCAGATCGTCGCCTTCACCCTGCGCCCTGATGAAAGCAAACAGGGCGGCATCGACATCCGCCGCGAAGAAACCAGCTTCCTCGACACCGTCGCGGCCGCGCTCAATCTCAAAGCGTTGCGCGTGGTGGAAACCGGCGGCAACAGCTTCGCCGCCGAACGCGAGCAATGGGACGACGGCAACAACGTGGTGGCGGTCGAGCCAGGCGTGGTCATCGGCTACGACCGCAACACCTACACCAACACCCTGCTACGCAAGGCAGGCGTGGAGGTCATCACTATCAGCGCCGGTGAACTGGGCCGTGGCCGTGGCGGCGGCCACTGCATGACCTGCCCGATCATTCGCGATCCAATCGATTACTAAACCTCTGAGCCCTGGCCGTCACTTACAACGTGCGGCCAGGGGGATAACCGATACCGAAGGAGATCCATCATGGCTTTTAATATGCGCAACCGCAGTTTGCTGAGCTTGATGCACCACACCACTCGCGAACTGAATTACCTGATCGACCTGTCCCGCGACCTCAAACGCGCCAAGTACACCGGCACCGAGCGTCCACACCTGCAAGGCAAGAACATCGCGCTGATCTTCGAAAAAACCTCAACCCGCACCCGTTGCGCGTTCGAAGTCGCGGCCCACGATCAGGGGGCTCACGTCACCTACATCGACCCGGTGTCGTCGCAGATCGGCCACAAAGAAAGCATGAAAGACACCGCCCGCGTCCTCGGCCGGATGTTCGACGCCATCGAGTACCGCGGCTTTGAACAGGAAATCGTCGAAGAGCTGGCCAAGTACGCCGGCGTCCCGGTGTTCAACGGCCTGACCGCTGAATTCCACCCGACCCAAATGATCGCCGACGTGCTGACCATGCGCGAACACAGCGACAAGCCGATGCATGACATCAGCTACGCCTACCTCGGCGACGCCCGTTACAACATGGGCAACTCGCTGCTGATGATCGGCGCCAAACTCGGCATGGACGTGCGCATCGCCGCACCGAAAGCTCTGTGGCCACACGCTGACTTCATCGCCCAATGCAAAGAGTTCGCCGAAGAAAGCGGCGCGCGCATCACCATCACCGAAGACCCGAAAGAAGCGGTCAAAGGTGTCGACTTCATCCACACCGACATTTGGGTGTCGATGGGTGAGCCGGTGGAAGCGTGGGACGAACGCATCGAGCAACTGCTGCCGTACCAGGTCAACGCCAAGATGATGAAAGCCTCCGGCAATCCACGGGTGAAATTCATGCACTGCCTGCCGGCGTTCCACAACAGCGAAACCAAGGTAGGCAAAGACATCGCCGCGCGCTATCCGCACCTGGCCAATGGCGTCGAGGTGACGGAAGACGTCTTCGAATCCCCGGCCAACATCGCCTTCGAGCAAGCGGAAAACCGCATGCACACCATCAAGGCGATTCTGGTGTCGGCGTTGGCGGATATTTAAAGCGCTTGCCCGCTCTCCCTGACGAAACCTGGTCAGTGTGGGAGCGAGCTTGCTCGCGAAGGCGTCCGGTCAAACGAAATCGCTAGTGACTGACACACCGCATTCGCGAGCAAGCTCGCTCCCACAGTAGACCGAGTCATTTGCCTGCTCTCTGTAGAAGGACATGCACCATGCGTATCGTCGTAGCGTTGGGCGGTAACGCCCTGCTCCGCCGTGGTGAGCCAATGACCGCTGACAACCAGCGCGCCAACATCCGCATCGCCACCGAGCAAATCGCCAAGATCTATCCCGGCAACCAACTGGTCATCGCCCACGGCAACGGCCCGCAAGTCGGCCTGCTGTCGCTGCAAGCGGCGGCCTACACCTCTGTCACCCCTTACCCGCTGGACGTGCTCGGTGCCGAAACCGAAGGCATGATCGGCTACATCATCGAACAGGAGCTGGGCAACCTGCTGGACTTCGAAGTCCCGTTCGCCACCCTGCTGACCCAGGTCGAAGTCGACGCCAATGACCCGGCCTTCAAGAATCCGACCAAGCCGATCGGCCCGGTCTACGACAAGGCTGAAGCAGAAAAACTCGCCGCCGAAAAAGGCTGGGCCATCGCCCCCGATGGCGACAAATTCCGCCGTGTGGTGGCCAGTCCACGACCAAAACGCATTTTCGAAATCCGTCCGATCAAGTGGCTGCTGGACAAGGGCAGCATCGTCATCTGCGCCGGTGGCGGCGGGATCCCGACCATGTACGACGAAAACCGCAACCTCAAGGGCATCGAGGCAGTGATCGACAAGGATCTTTGCTCGTCGCTGCTCGCTGAGCAACTGGAAGCGGACTTGCTGGTGATTGCCACTGACGTCAACGCCGCGTTCATCGACTACGGCAAGCCCACACAGAAAGCCATCGCAGAGGCCCACCCGGATGAACTCGAACGCCTCGGCTTCGCTGCCGGCTCCATGGGACCAAAGGTTCAGGCAGCCTGCGAATTCGCGCGCCATACTGGCAAGGTCGCGGTGATCGGTTCACTGGCGGACATCGAAGCGATTGTCCAGGGCAGCGCCGGTACGCGGATCAGCACGGCGAAACCCGGCATCACCTATCGATAATCAGAAACTCCGGGGGCAGGCCCAGGGTCTGCCCTTCTCCCATGCCTTGAAAGGAGAATTCCATGGCCCAGTTTGAACCTGGTCATTTGCACATTGAGCGGCACGCGTTGACCCCGGACGACGTCAGTTACAACGTGCACCTGGACTACGAAGTGTTCACCGATCCTCAAAAGGGCAAGGGCATTCAGTTCACGATGCATGGCAACCTTCAGGGTAAGGATATGAAGGAAATCTTTTTCCTGCCCAAGGAAGAGGCCTACAATTTTGCCAACAACGTGACGAAAATCGCCGAGAAGTACGGCATTCCCAAGACTCACAGCCAGATCGGCTCGGTTCACAAGCATTACGACATGATGTTTGAAGATATTCGTAAGCAGCTGGATATGAAGTCCGGTGATCCGGTGAATCTTGAGCATTTCGAGTAAACCTTCAAAAGCCCCTCACCCTAGCCCTCTCCCGGAGGGAGAGGGGACTGATTGGGGGATATTGCGGTATTACGCCGACCTGATACTGCATCACTGAATCCATAATCGACTCGATTTAGCAGGTCGACGCGTAGCGCCAGACACCTCGGTCGGCTCCCTCTCCCTACGGGAGAGGGCTGGGGTGAGGGGCTTTTGATTTCACCTCTTCCGCCGCCCAAGGCATACTTGCCCCCCTCCGCACTGCAGAACACTGAATCGCCCCATGCGTATCCACGTCAGCTTCATCGACCGCGTCGGCATCACCCAGGAAGTCCTGGCCATTCTCGGTGGGCGCAACCTCAATCTGGATGCGGTGGAGATGATCCCGCCGAACGTCTACATCGACGCCCCGACCCTGAGCCCGCAAGTACTCGAAGAACTCAAAGACGCGCTGTTTCGCGTACGCGGTGTGGAAGCGGTGACGGTGGTCGACATCCTTCCCGGTCAGCGTCGGCACTTGCAGCTCGACGCCTTGCTCGCGGCGATGACCGACCCGGTACTGGCCCTCGACAGCGCCGGCAAGGTGCTGCTGGCCAACCCGGCATTGATCGCGTTGTATGGGCGCGAACCAGCGGGCGAAAGCGTCTCTGAACTGTTCAACGATCCCGGTCTGCTGGAAACCCTGCTCGAACACGGCTTTCGCCTGCCGCTGCGCGAGATCACCGTCAACGGCCAGACGCTGTTGCTCGACGCCACGCCAATTACCGACGCTGGCGCCCTGCTGACCCTGTATCAACCGAACCGCATCGGCGAACAGCTCTCGGCGTTGCACCATGACCACGCTGAAGGTTTCGATGCGCTGCTCGGCGAATCCCCGGCAATCCGCACCCTCAAGGCCCGTGCCCAGCGCGTCGCCGCCCTTGATGCACCGTTGCTGATTCAAGGCGAAACCGGTACCGGTAAAGAACTGGTCGCGCGTGCCTGCCACGCGATCAGTGCGCGGCACAGTGCGCCATTCCTGGCACTGAACTGCGCGGCGCTGCCGGAGAACCTCGCCGAGAGCGAACTGTTCGGCTACGCTCCCGGCGCTTTCACTGGAGCGGCGCGTGGCGGCAAACCGGGGCTGATGGAACTGGCCAACCAGGGCACGGTATTTCTTGACGAGATCGGTGAAATGTCGCCGTACTTGCAGGCCAAACTTTTGCGGTTTCTCAACGATGGCAGCTTCCGTCGGGTCGGCGGTGATCGTGAGGTGAAGGTCAACGTACGCATCCTCAGCGCAACTCACCGCGACCTGGAAAAAATGGTCAGCGAAGGCTCGTTTCGCGAAGACCTGTTCTATCGCCTCAACGTGCTCAATGTTGAGGTGCCGCCGCTGCGCGAACGCGGTCAGGACATTCTGTTGCTGGCGCGTTACTTCATGCAGCAGGCCTGTGCGCAGATCCAGCGCCCTGTCTGCCGACTCGCACCCGGCACCTATCCAGCGCTGCTCGGCAATCGCTGGCCGGGCAACGTGCGCCAATTGCAGAACGTGATCTTCCGCGCTGCCGCGATTTGCGAGAGCAGCCTGGTCGACATCGGCGACCTCGACATTGCCGGCACGTCAGTCGCACGCCAGGCCGACAGCGACGTCGACAGCCTCGAGCAAGCGGTCGAAGGTTTCGAAAAATCACTGCTGGAAAAACTCTACGTCAGCTATCCCTCGACCCGCCAACTGGCCAGCCGCCTGCAAACGTCGCACACCGCCATCGCCCACCGACTGCGCAAGTACGGCATCCCCAACAAATCCTGATGCCACCGCAGATCCCCTGTGGGAGCGAGCTTGCTCGCGAATACGGTGTGTCATTCACCGAATAGGCTGACTGACACTGCGCTTTCGCGAGCAAGCTCGCTCCCACACTTGTCATTCAGCGGACTGGAAACCCTATTCAAAAGCGACCTGCATCTGTACTGAAAGCGCTACAGCGTAACGGTATCGCTACATCCTCCCCCAGTCACCGCTGTGCAAGGCTTTGATCCGCTTCAGCTTTTTTCTCCGCTCCACGCTGTAGCGATTTCGCTACACGCACACATTCAGTTAGTCCGCCGAAAACAAACAAGCCATTGATTTATATAGATAAAATAACCTTGGCCGCGTTCTTGCTAATCAACTCCTCATAAATAAGGGCTTCCTGCCCAAGCTTTCCACTGCGTCCACCAGACGAGTCTGGCCCCTGAGGAGTTTCCATGAGCGAGTTGCGTTTTACTGAAGATCACGAATGGCTGCGCGCCGAAGCTGACGGCAGCGTTACTGTCGGCATCACCGCTTTCGCGCAGAACGCCTTGGGCGACGTGGTGTTCGTGCAACTGCCTGAACTGCAGGCTTACGAAAAAGGCGCCGAAGCCGCCACCGTCGAATCGGTGAAAGCCGCCAGCGGCGTGTACATGCCACTCGACGGTGACGTGCTGGAAGTGAACCCGGCGCTGGAAGACAGCCCTGAACTGGTCAACGAAGATCCGTTGGGCCAAGGTTGGTTCTTCCGCTTCAAGCCAAGCGATGCCGCCGCTGTCGGCAAACTGCTCGATCAAGACGCTTACGACCGTCTGATCAAAGCCCAAGCCGAAGCCTGAGGAAACTGACATGACACAAGTAAATCTGGGCACCGCCAACGAATTCATCGCCCGTCACATCGGCCCGCGCGCCGGTGACGAGCAAGCCATGCTCAACAGCCTCGGCTTCGATTCGCTCGAAGCCCTGAGCGCCAGCGTTATCCCGGAAAGCATCAAGGGCACCAGCGTGCTCGGCATGGACGACGGCCTGAGCGAGGCCGATGCACTGGCCATGATCAAAGGCATCGCCGGCAAGAACCAGCTGTTCAAGACTTACATCGGCCAGGGTTACTACAACTGCCACACGCCTTCGCCAATCCTGCGTAACCTGCTGGAAAACCCGGCCTGGTACACCGCTTACACCCCGTACCAGCCAGAAATTTCCCAGGGCCGTCTCGAAGCGCTGCTGAA
>NZ_JBIWAL010000020.1:94376-95994 GCF_044760045.1 Pseudomonas sp. NPDC098747
TGAACTTCCAGACCCTGATCAGCGACCTTACCGGCCTGCCGATCGCCAACGCTTCCCTGCTCGATGAAGCCACCGCCGCTGCCGAAGCGATGACCTTCTGCAAACGCCTGAGCAAGAACAAAGGCAGCCACCAATTTTTCGCCTCGATCCACAGCCATCCGCAAACCCTCGACGTGCTGCGCACCCGTGCCGAGCCGTTGGGCATTGAAGTGGTTGTGGCCGATGAGCGTGAACTGACTGACGTGACGCCGTTCTTCGGCGCGCTGCTGCAATACCCGGCCAGCAACGGTGATGTGTTCGACTACCGCGAACTGACCGAGCGCTTCCACGCTGCCAACGCGCTGGTGGCCGTGGCTGCCGACCTGTTGGCCCTGACCCTGCTGACCGCCCCGGGCGAGTTCGGCGCTGACGTTGCCATCGGTTCCGCACAACGCTTCGGCGTGCCGCTGGGCTTCGGTGGCCCGCACGCGGCTTACTTCTCCACCAAGGATGCGTTCAAGCGCGACATGCCGGGCCGTCTGGTCGGTGTGTCGGTTGACCGTTTCGGCAAACCAGCGCTGCGTCTGGCGATGCAGACCCGCGAGCAACACATCCGTCGCGAGAAGGCCACGTCGAACATCTGCACCGCGCAAGTACTGCTGGCCAACATCGCCAGCATGTACGCCGTGTATCACGGCCCGAAAGGCCTGACGCAGATCGCCAACCGCATCCATCACCTGACCGCGATTCTGGCCAAGGGCCTGACTGCGCTGGGTCTTACGGTCGAGCAGGAAAGCTTCTTCGACACCCTGACTGTGGCCACCGGCGCGCAAACCGCCGCGCTGCACGAGAAGGCTCACGCCCAGCAGATCAACCTGCGCGTCATTGATGCCCAACGTCTGGGTCTGTCGGTTGACGAAACCACCGCTCAGGCTGACATCGAAACCCTGTGGAGCGTCTTCGCCGACGGCAAGACTCTGCCGGACTTCGCCGCCCTCGCCGCCACCGTGCAGAGCACCATTCCGGCTGCGCTGGTACGCCAGTCGCCGATCCTCAGCCACCCGGTGTTCAACCGTTATCACTCGGAAACCGAGCTGATGCGCTACCTGCGCAAACTGGCGGACAAGGACCTGGCACTGGATCGCACCATGATCCCGCTGGGCTCGTGCACCATGAAACTCAACGCCGCCAGCGAAATGATCCCGGTGACCTGGGCCGAGTTCGGCGCCCTGCACCCGTTCGCTCCGGCCGCACAAAGCGCCGGTTATCAGCAACTGACCGATGAACTGGAAGCGATGCTCTGCGCCGCCACCGGTTATGACTCGATCTCGCTGCAACCAAACGCCGGTTCGCAAGGTGAATACGCAGGTCTGCTGGCGATTCGCGCGTATCACCAGAGCCGCGGCGATGACCGTCGCGACATCTGCCTGATTCCGTCGTCCGCCCACGGCACCAACCCGGCCACCGCCAACATGGCCGGCATGCGCGTCGTTGTGACCGCGTGCGATGCCCGTGGCAACGTCGACATCGAAGACCTGCGCGCCAAAGCCATCGAGCACCGCGATCACCTCGCGGCGCTGATGATCACTTACCCGTCGACCCATGGCGTGTTCGAAGAAGGCATCCGCGAAATCTGCGG
>NZ_JBIWAL010000020.1:96004-104915 GCF_044760045.1 Pseudomonas sp. NPDC098747
TTGTTGGGTTGCGGGTAATGTGCGGGATCTTTGATGTGTTGGGGGGCGTGGTGTTCTTCGTCGGCGCGTTGTTGAACGCGATGGTCGGCCTCTGCGCGCCGGGCAAGTTCGGCGGCGACGTGTCGCACCTGAACCTGCACAAAACCTTCTGCATTCCCCACGGCGGTGGCGGCCCGGGCGTCGGCCCGATCGGCGTCAAATCGCACCTCACGCCGTTCCTGCCAGGCCACGGCCACATGGAGCGCAAAGAAGGCGCGGTCTGCGCAGCACCGTTCGGCAGCGCGAGCATTCTGCCGATCACCTGGATGTACATTCGCATGATGGGCGGCGCGGGCCTGAAGCGCGCTTCGCAACTGGCGATCCTCAATGCCAACTACATTTCCCGTCGCCTCGAAGAGCACTACCCAGTGCTGTACACCGGCAGCAACGGTCTGGTGGCGCACGAATGCATCCTCGACCTGCGTCCGCTGAAAGACAGCAGCGGCATCAGTGTTGATGACGTCGCCAAGCGTTTGATCGACTTCGGTTTCCACGCCCCGACCATGTCGTTCCCGGTCGCCGGTACGCTGATGATCGAGCCGACCGAAAGCGAATCCAAGGAAGAACTGGATCGCTTCTGCGACGCCATGATCCGCATCCGCGAAGAAATCCGCGCGGTGGAAAACGGCACGCTGGACAAGGAAGACAACCCACTGAAAAACGCTCCGCACACTGCAGCGGAACTGGTGGGCGAGTGGACTCACCCGTACAGCCGCGAGCAAGCCGTGTATCCAGTGGCCTCGTTGATCGAAGGCAAATACTGGCCACCGGTCGGTCGCGTCGACAACGTGTTCGGCGACCGCAACCTGGTCTGCGCCTGCCCGTCGATCGAAAGCTACGCTTAAACGAATGAGGGGCGGGTGATCTGCCCCAATTTCAGAAACACCACAAATCCCTGTGGGAGCGAGCTTGCTCGCGAATGCGGTAGATCAACCAACAATGATGGTGCCTGACACTCCGCCTTCGCGAGCAAGCTCGCTCCCACAGGGAAATGTGCCAAGTCTGATTTTTCGCCAACTCCTATAACAAGAAACCGGAGAACCACTCATGTCGTTAAGCGTGTTCGACCTGTTCAAGATTGGCATCGGCCCCTCCAGTTCCCATACCGTCGGCCCGATGCGCGCTGCTGCGCGCTTCGTCGAGGGATTGCGTCGTGAAAACCTCTTGAGCGCAACCGCCAGCGTTCGCGTCGAGCTGTACGGCTCACTCGGCGCCACCGGCAAAGGTCACGGCAGCGACAAGGCTGTGCTGCTCGGCCTTGAGGGCGAACACCCCGACACCGTCGACACCGAAACCGTTGCTGCTCGACTGCAAGAAATTCGCGGCAGCGGGCGCCTGAACCTGCTCGGCGAACACAGCATTGCGTTCAACGAGAAAGAACACCTGGCGATGATCCGCAAGCCGTTGGCCTATCACCCCAACGGCATGATCTTCCGTGCGTTCGACGCGGCGGGGATTCAGATCCGTAGCCGCGAGTACTACTCGGTCGGCGGTGGTTTTGTTGTCGATGAGGATGCAGCCGGTGCCGATCGTATCGTCGAAGACGCCACCCCACTGACTTTCCCGTTCAAAAGTGCCAAGGACTTGCTCGCTCATTGCAGCACGTATGGTCTGTCGATCAGCCAAGTGATGCTGACCAACGAAAGCGCCTGGCGCTCGGAGGCGGAAACCCGCGCCGGCCTGCTGAACATCTGGCAGGTGATGCAGGATTGCGTGGCTGCCGGCTGCCGTAATGAAGGCATCTTGCCGGGCGGGTTGAAGGTCAAACGCCGTGCGGCGGCGCTGCATCGGCAATTGTGCAAAAACCCGGAATCGGCGCTGCGTGATCCGTTGTCGGTGCTCGACTGGGTCAACCTCTATGCGCTGGCCGTCAACGAAGAAAACGCCAATGGTGGGCGCGTAGTCACCGCACCCACCAACGGCGCAGCGGGCATCATCCCGGCCGTGCTGCATTACTACATACGTTTTATCCCCGGTTCGAATGACGACGGCGTCGTGCGTTTTCTGCTGACCGCTGCGGCGATCGGCATTCTCTACAAGGAAAACGCCTCAATCTCCGGCGCAGAAGTCGGCTGTCAGGGCGAGGTCGGCGTGGCTTGTTCGATGGCGGCCGGGGCCTTGTGCGAAGTGCTCGGCGGCAGCGTGCAGCAAGTCGAGAACGCTGCGGAAATCGGCATGGAACACAACCTTGGCCTGACCTGCGACCCGATTGGCGGACTGGTGCAAGTGCCGTGCATCGAGCGCAACGCCATGGGCTCGGTGAAAGCGATCAACGCAGTGCGCATGGCGTTGCGTGGCGACGGGCAACACTTCGTCTCCCTCGACAAGGTCATCCGCACCATGCGCCAGACCGGCGCCGACATGAAAAGCAAATACAAAGAGACCGCCCGCGGCGGTCTGGCGGTCAACATTATCGAATGCTGATCACGTCCTTAACGCCCTCTCCCGCCGGGAGAGAGCGCGTAATTAACTCCCTCTCCCTCCGGGAGAGGGCTGGGGTGAGGGGCTGTTGATTTTGCCCCCGTGCCCAACCCACATTTTCAAGGAGCTACGCATGTCCACCGAACAACTGTCGAAAACCCCGCTGCACGCTCTGCACATCGAACTCGGCGCTCGCATGGTGCCGTTCGCCGGCTACGACATGCCGGTGCAATACCCGTTGGGCGTGATGAAAGAGCACCAGCACACCCGCGAGCAGGCCGGGTTGTTCGATGTCTCGCACATGGGCCAGATCCGCCTGACCGGCGCCAATGCCGCCAAAGCCCTGGAAACTTTGGTGCCGGTGGACATCATCGACCTGCCGGTGGGCATGCAGCGTTACGCGATGTTCACCAACGAGCACGGCGGCATTCTCGATGACCTGATGGTTGCCAACCTCGGCAACGATGAACTGTTCCTCGTGGTTAACGCCGCGTGCAAAGATCAGGATCTGGCACACCTGCAAAAACACATCGGCGATCAGTGCACCATTACGGCGCTGTTCGAAGAGCGCGCACTACTCGCGCTGCAGGGTCCGGCCGCAGTAACCGTGCTGGCGCGCCTTGCTCCCGAAGTGGCGAAGATGACCTTCATGCAGTTCAATCGCGTGAACCTGTTGGGCGTGGAGTGCTTCGTCAGCCGTTCGGGCTACACCGGTGAAGACGGTTTCGAAATCTCTGTGCCGGCCGCCGACGCAGAAAAACTCGCCCGCGCCTTGCTCGCCGAACCTGAAGTGGCGGCCATCGGCCTCGGCGCTCGCGATTCGCTGCGCCTGGAAGCCGGCCTGTGCCTGTACGGCCACGACATGAACGCCGAAACCACACCTATCGAAGCCAGTCTGCTGTGGGCCATGTCCAAGCCACGCCGTGCCGATGGCGCACGGGCAGGCGGTTTCCCGGGTGCAGAACACATCTTCGCCCAACAACAGAGTGGCGTCGCACGCAAACGCGTAGGCCTGTTGCCACAGGAACGCACGCCGGTGCGCGAAGGCGCAGAAATCGTCAACGAGGCCGGCGACATCATCGGTAGCGTGTGCAGTGGCGGCTTCGGTCCGACGCTGGGTGGGCCGTTGGCAATGGGTTACCTCGACAGTGCTTACCTCACGCTCGATACGCCAGTCTGGGCCATCGTTCGTGGGAAAAAGGTGCAAATGCTTGTAAGCAAAATGCCATTTGTTCCACAACGCTACTATCGTGGCTGATTGACTGTTTCTATAAGTAACGCGGTTGCGTTATGCATGCACTAATGTGTAACGCAATCGCCATAAAACAGTGCACTTGCTAACAACCGATTCGAATATGAACTTTGCTTATAACGTTCGAAAACAATTGACCAAGCCAATCGTCTAAGCCCGCACTAGTGGACTGCCTAACAGCGAGCAAGCCCCGCAAAACCGGGGGGCTTTGCGGGGCTTGTTTTTTATCCCGTAGTTGGCGTAGAGTTTGTCCACTGTGTTTGCATGGGTCAGCTTGGAATCGTGACCTGGGCAGTAGCCTACAAGTTAGCTACATCCCGTTCGACGTCTTCTTACTCTCCTGCAACCAGCCCCAGTACTCTTTCATGAGAAAGAGGCTGTCATTAATTTATTGCGTCAAAGGAAATAAGAAATGTCCACACGTCAGAGCGGTACCGTCAAGTGGTTTAACGACGAGAAAGGTTTTGGTTTTATCACTCCAGAAAGCGGTCCGGATCTGTTCGTGCATTTCCGCGCCATTCAGGGCAACGGCTTCAAGAGCCTGAAAGAAGGCCAGAAAGTGACCTTCGTAGCAGTGCAAGGCCAAAAAGGCATGCAGGCTGACGAAGTACAAGCAGAAGCCTGATCTGTGTAACGAAAAAGCCCCTGATATTGATATCAGGGGCTTTTTTGTGCGCGCGAATCCGTAAAATGGCACTTCATTCAAGCGTCCAGAGGCTGCCATGTCGAAACACCTGCTCACTCCCCAGGGCGACTTTCCTGCTGTTGGCCTTGGCCGTCGGCTAGCCGCGATGTTCTATGACTTTCTGCTGTGCACCGCCCTGCTGATCGTGACCGGCTTCGCTTACAAGCTCATCCAGGGTTTGATCATCGGTGAAGAGCGTATGCGGGCGATGACCGATGCCGGGCAACTGGACGGCGATCCGCTTTACTCGACCGTATTGGTGTTGGTGCTGTTCGGTTTCTTCGCCAAGTTCTGGACCCACGGTGGGCAGACGCTGGGCATGCAGGTGTGGGGCATTCGTGTGCAGAACGCCAATGGCACCGCGATCAGCCTGTGGCAGGCGTTGCTGCGGTTCATGGTGTCGATTGCGTCGTGGTTGTGCATGGGGCTGGGATTCTTCTGGTCGCTGTACGACAAGCAGAAGCGCACGTGGCATGACATCTACTCGGATACCTGTGTGGTGCGGGTTCCGAAGAAGAACAAGTAATTCACATACACCAGATACCACTGTGGGAGCGAGCTTGCTCGCGAAGGCGGTGTGTCAGTCGATTTCAATGGTGACTGATACAGCGCTTTCGCGAGCAAGCTCGCTCCCACAGGTTTTGGGTTGTGTCTGAAAGATCTCAGGCGTTACCGGCCAGCTTCATCCGCGCCGCCTGGGTGAAATCCAGCATCCGCTTCAAAGGCCGAATCGCCTGCGGAATCAACGCCGGATCAACAAAGATCTCGTTCGTCCCTTCCTTCAAGCTCTTGAGCGTACGCTCAAGGGTGTTCATGGCCATCCACGGGCAATGTGCGCAACTGCGGCACGCGGCGCCGTTACCGGCGGTTGGCGCCTCGATGAAGACCTTGTCCGGGCACAACTGCTGCATCTTGTAGAAGATGCCGCGGTCGGTGGCAACAATCAGTGTCTTGTTCGGCAGGGACTGTGCAGCGGCGATCAATTGACTGGTGGAGCCCACGGCGTCTGCCAGTTCGATCACCGCAGTCGGCGATTCCGGGTGCACCAGAATGGCGGCGTCCGGGTACAAGGCCTTCATGTCTTCGAGCTGCTTGGACTTGAACTCCTCGTGAACGATGCAGGCACCGTCCCACAGCAGCATGTCCGCGCCAGTCTTGCGCTGAATGTAGGTGCCCAGGTGCTTGTCGGGCCCCCAGATGATGGTCTCGCCGTTGTCCATCAGGCTTTCGACGATTTCCAGTGCGCAACTCGACGTCACCACCCAGTCGGCCCGGGCTTTGACGGCAGCGGAGGTGTTGGCGTAGACCACCACCGTGCGCTCCGGGTGCTGATCGCAGAAGGCCGAGAACTCGTCGACCGGGCAACCCAGGTCCAGCGAGCACGTCGCTTCCAGGGTTGGCATCAGTACACGTTTTTCCGGGTTGAGGATCTTCGCGGTCTCACCCATGAACTTCACGCCGGCGACCACCACGGTCTTGGCCGGATGGGCATTGCCGAAGCGGGCCATTTCCAGGGAGTCGGATACACAGCCACCGGTTTCTTCGGCCAGGGCCTGAATCACCGGATCGCAATAGAAGTGGGCAACCAGCACCGCGTCCTGAGCCTTGAGCTCGGCGGCGATGGCGGAACGGTAATAAGCCTCTTCCTCGGCCGTCAGCGGTTTGGGCTGTTTGGCGTCGAGGTGAGCTTGAACCAGAAGGCGTTCGGAAATCTGCGTCATGTTCGCAAGACCTGCAGGCGCTTTCGCGCGAAAGTCGAGTATACACCCGGCTCCGGACCGCTTGAGGGTACCGCCGGGAGAGTGAGTTTTATCAGGCACGGACAGCGTTGAAGCTGCGCAAGGCTACAGAATATCCCGAGGATACAAAAGATGATTCTGACCTGCGTCAGCGCAACTGCACTGGAACAACGCACGTCCAAATCGCAGACAAAAAAAAACCCGGAAATCCTCACTTGCGTGGGCCTTCCGGATTTTCTAAACCGCCAAAAATGGTGGGTCGTGTGGGATTCGAACCTACGACCAATTGGTTAAAAGCCAACTGCTCTACCAACTGAGCTAACGACCCGCTGTGTGGTGGCGCGTATAATACTGATTTTTAAGGACTATTCAACACCTTTTTGAAAATAATCAAAAATAAGGTGTTGGATCGTTTACGCCGGCCGCTGCAAAGCCTTCCGCACGCAGTCGGCAGCTGTCGCATTTACCGCAGGCACGGCCTTCATCATCGGCCTGATAGCAGGAAACGGTCAGCCCGTAATCAACACCGAGCTTCACGCCCGCCTGGACGATTTGCGCCTTGCTCAGGTTCTGCAACGGCGCCTGAATGCGGAAACCGTTGCCCTCGACGCCAGCCTTGGTCGCCAGATTGGCCATACGCTCGAACGACTCGATGAACTCGGGACGGCAGTCTGGATAGCCGGAGTAGTCCACCGCATTCACACCGATGAAGATGTCGCGAGCGCCAAGCACTTCAGCCCAACCCAACGCCAGAGACAGGAACACCGTGTTGCGCGCCGGCACGTAAGTGACCGGGATACCCTCGCCCAGCTCTTCCGGGATATCGATGCTGGTGTCGGTCAGTGCCGAACCGCCCATTCCGTTCAGGTTGATGCCGATCACCTTGTGCTCGACCACACCCAGATCGCGAGCAACGCGCGCAGCCGCATGCAATTCAGCATGGGAGCGCTGACCGTAATCGAAACTCATGGTGTAGCAGGCGTAGCCTTCAGCGCGGGCCATGGCCACGACCGTTGCCGAGTCCAGACCACCGGACAGCAGGATCACCGCACGTTTTTCGGTTGTGTTCAGTTGTTCAGTCATTTCAGCGCCCCGGCTCATCATTCCATAGATATTTATGCAGCTGCAGTTGCAACCGCACTGGCAGGTTGTCCGCCACCACCCAATCCGCCAGATCCCTTGCGTTGAGGTCATGGTGACTTGGAGAAAACAGGACTTCGCCGGCACGCCGGTCGAGCCCGTACTGGATCAGCTTGGACACCGCCCAGTCGTAGTCTTCCCGCGAGCAGATGACAAACTTCACCTGATCGTTGGGCGTCAGCAATTCGATATTTTCGTACAGGTTGCGATGGGATTCTTTCGAACCCGGTGTCTTCAGATCAACAACGCGACTGACGCGCGGATCGACCGCCGAAATGTCGAGGGCACCGCTGGTTTCCAGCGAGACCTCATAACCGGCATCGCACAGCTGTTTAAGCAAAGGAATGGCGTTCGGTTGTGCCAACGGTTCACCGCCGGTGACACAAACGTAGCGCGGACGAAATCCGGCTACTTGCTCAAGGATATCGTCGAGCGTGCGGACGGTGCCGCCACTGAACGCGTAGGCACTGTCGCAGTATTGGCAACGCAATGGGCAACCGGTCAGGCGCACAAAAACAGTGGGCAGCCCGGCAGTCCGCGTTTCCCCCTGCAAAGAGTAGAAAACTTCGGTAATTCTCAATGTGTCTTGCATAGTCGCCACGGGCGTAACAGCTAAACAGGCTGTCCGCCTCCGTCAGGCACTTCAGGTAATCGCGCCAACGCGCGGACCACAAGAAGCGTGTTTCAGAAAAAGGGCGTGAATTCTAACGAAAAAACCCGCGACAGGCGCGGGTTTCTTCTAAACGGGTGCTGCGCCTGAAAAGCTCAGGCTTACATGCGCTGCAAATCGCGTTGGGCCAACTGAGCGGCGGAGGTACCCGGATATTGGGCCACCACCTGTTGCAGAATGCCTTTTACCTTCTCGGTGTGACCGAGGCGGCGCTCTACATCAGCCAGCTTGTACAGCGAATCCGGCACTTTGTTGTGCTTGGGATACAGCTGTGAAACCTTGGCGAAAGCCTGACCTGCACCTTGCAGATCACCCTTGGCCAGGTTCACTTCGCCCAACCAGTACTGGGCATTGCCCGCGTATTGGCTGTTCGGGTATTTGCGCAGGAATGCCGAGAAAGCCTGGCTGGCCTTGTCGAAATCCTTGGCTTTGATCAGGTCGAAAGCGGCATCGTAATACAGCTTTTCCTTGGCCGGATCAGCCGGTTCGCCACCCGCAGCAGGTGCCTGGGCAGCAGCCCCAGCGCCAGCGGCAGCACCGGCAGCAGCACTTGCATCGCCACCGGCAGAAGAATTCTCAGGAGTCGCGGCAGGTGCACCACCGGATCCTATGCGCCGATCAAGATCCTGGTATCGCTCCAGAGATTCTTGCTTCATGCGCGCAACTTGATTCTGCAGCTCTTCAATCACACCTTGCTGGCGCGATATCTGATCCTGCATCTGTTGCAGTTGGTTAAACAGCATGCCTTGTGCCGAGGCAGGGGCCGAAGCCGCTCCCCCGGCATAGGCGCCGTTCGTACCGTAACCCGCAGGCGGATAACTACTCCCGCTATTGTTATAACCGGAGTTGTCATCGACCACAGGAACCGCAGCCCACACCGCAAGCGGTGCGAGGGTGATAGGAAGATCTTTTTGTTGTGTAAGTGTGTTTTTCATATTGTATTTCTTTGTGTTTTCGTTTTGATT